>JAJEBJ010000483.1 GCA_022822575.1 Alphaproteobacteria bacterium
CCATTCTCGAGGAAGACGGTGCGGTCATCTTCCGCAATCTCGTCGATGACGACGTCATGGACCGGGTCAACGAGGAACTCGAACCCTACCTCGGCCGGGCCTACTTCGGTGAGGGCGAATTCTGGGGCCGCAAGACGCGGCGCGTGAGTTCGCTGATCGCCAAGTCCAAGACCTATGGAGAGGAGCTTGCCACGGCGCCGCAAATTCTCGCGGTCATGGATCGCCTGTTGCTGCCCCGCTGTGAACGCTATCAGCTTCATGTGACCCAGGCGGTGAGAATCACGCCCGGCGAAGGGCGCCAGATCGTGCATCGCGACGATGGCCTCATCCCGTTCCGCCATCCCGGACCCCAGTGCCTGTGCAACACCATGTGGGCGCTGTCGGACTTCACCGTCGAGAACGGCGCCACCAATGTCATTCCCGGCAGTCACCTCTGGGACGACGACACCTACCCCGACGACAATTCCAGGCTCGCCTGCGCCGTGATGCCCAAGGGCTCGTGTCTTATCTATCTCGGTTCGGTGTTCCATGGCGGCGGACAGAATGTCACCACCGACCAGTTCCGCACCGGAGCGATCACCGGATACAGCCTCGGCTGGCTGCGCCAGGAAGAAAACCAGTATCTCGCGGTTCCACCCGCTGTCGCCCGCGGCCTGCGCGAAGATGTCCAGCACCTGATCGGCTACCACCTGCACGACATCTTCCTGGGCTGGGTCGAGGGGCAGGATCCCCATGTCGTGCTCGAGGACAGGTTCGCCGATGTCATGCCGGCCGCGCCGGAAGGCGGCGAGTACGTGGAGGATTCAAGCGTCTTCAAGACCGCGGTACTGGGAGAGCCGAGTCGTCATTGACGGTTCTTCTTGACCGGCCGCGTCAACCCCGACATTGATGACCTTCCTTCAGGCCTCTGTGGCGGAACTGGTAGACGCGGCAGACTCAAAATCTGCTTTCCATCCGGAAGTGGGGGTTCGAGTCCCTCCAGAGGCACCACCCTTCCCACGTGGGCGGGATTCGACCCGCCCGAGATCGAATGTGCGGTAGCCGTCGCTGGCAACCCGGTCGCAGATCCGCCGGTAGCTGTCGAAGCCCCCGACATAGGGCGTGAACACACGAGGCTTGCCGGGAATGTTGGCGCCGACATACCAGGAGTTCGCCAGGGGATAGAGGGTCTCGTCACCAACAGCGATGGTGTGTTCGACCCAGGCGTCTTCCTCGTCTTCAGTCGCCTCGATCCGGTCGAGATCATGACGCTGCAGCCAGGTCAGACAATCCGTGACCCACTCCACGTGCTGTTCGATGGCGCTCATCATGTTGGTGAGAACCGAGGGGCTCTGCGGGCCGGTGATGGTGAACATGTTGGGAAACCCGGCCATCGTGAGACCGAGATAGGTGCGCGGCCCGGCCTCCCACCTGTCGCGCAGGCTGACATCCTCCACGCCACGGATGTCGATCCCGAGAAGAGGGCCCGTCATGGCGTCGAATCCGGTGGCGAACACGAGGGCATCGACGTCGAAGGCCCTGCCTCCTTCGGTGACGAGGCCCGTCGGTGTGATGTGGCCGATCGGATCGTCGCTGATGTCGATGAGGGTGACGTTCTTCCGGTTGTAGGTCTCGAAGTAGTCGATGTCGACGCACAAACGCTTGGTGCCGAACGGGTGATCGGTCGGTGACAGCAGCCTGGCCGTCTCAGGATCGTCGACCCTGCTGCGTATGTTGTCGTGGGCGAAGTCGACGAAGAGCCTGTTGACCTCCATGCTGGTGTTGACGTCATCGAAGGTCGAGAGAACGGTGAAACCGCCGATCTGCCAGCGCCGTTCCATTTCCGACTTGCGCAGGTTGTCGGAGACCTCCAGTCCGGGGCCGACGGCATCATCACAGTTGTAGCCGCTGTGCGACCAGCGGGCACCTTCCCGGAAGGCGGCGTAGTTCTTCTTGATCTTCCGCACCTCATCGGCATCAAGCGGACGGTTCCAGGCAGGCACCGCAAAGTTCGGCGTACGCTGGAAGACGGTGAGGTGGCGCGCCTCGCCGGCGATCTGGGGAATCGACTGGATCGCCGATGAGCCGGTGCCGATGATGCCGACATCCAGACCCCGGAAGTCGACCGGCTCGTGGGGCCACAGGCCCGTGTGATACCAGGGGCCACGGAAGGAATCGAGACCGGGGAAATCGGGGCGCCTAGGCACGGAAAGACACCCGAGCGCCATGATGCAGTAGCGGCCGCGAAAGATCTCTCCTGCGTCGGTTTCAAGGACCCAGCCCCCGGAGTCCTCGTCCCACCAGGCCCGAGTCACCCGGATGCCGAAGCGGATGTCGCGGCGCAGATCAAAGCGGTCCGCCACGTGATCGGCGTATTCCAGTATCTCCGGCTGCGCCGAGTAGCGTTCCGTCCATTCCCATTCCTGCTGCAGGTCCTCGTCGAAGGAATAGGAGTATTCCATGCTCTCGACATCGCAGCGGGCCCCGGGATAGCGGTTCCAGTACCAGGTGCCGCCGACATCGTCTGCCATCTCGAGCACGACCACCCGCAGTCCCAGACGCCGCAGGCTGTAGAGCATGTACATGCCCGAAAAGCCGGCGCCCACGATGACGGCGTCATACGAGGTGGAGGATTGTTCCGACACGCCGGACGCCTCCCTGTTGATCTTCATCCGGGGGCCAAGATCATCACAGATGCCGGTAAGAGAGCAAGTCCGTTCCACGGAGCCCGGGCACGGCATACCATGAGGGAGCCCGGAACCTTGCGAAGAGACACCATGCCCGCCTATGCCTCCTTCTGCGAAGCCGAACACCGGCGCCGCCTTGAACGCACTCGCGAAGCCATGAGAGTGGAAGGGATCGATGTCTGTCTCTGCGTGGCGCCGGAGCACCTCTACTGGATCGCCGGCTATGATTCCTGGGTGGCCGTCAACAGTCCCCAGGCCCTCGTCTTCACTGCTGGGGACGATGATCCCTGCCTCGTCGTGCGCGACGTCGATCTGCCCCTGGCGATGGAAACCACATGGGTCCGGGATGTCCGCGCCTACCGCCTGCACCACGACGATGCGGCGGCCCTGATGGCCGAACTGGTGCATGACAAGTCCCGCGTCGGCGCCCGGGTCGGCATCGAAATGCGGTCCCACTGCCTCTCCTGGGAATGGGGCCAGATTCTTGCGGCCTCCCTTCCGGCATCACGATTCACCGACATCACGCCGCTCATCGGCGCCTTGCGCTGGATCAAGTCGCCCGCAGAGATCGCCTTCATGCGTGAAGCCGCCCGCCATGCCGAGGCCGGTCTTGCCGCCATGCGCCGGTCGCTCAGGCCGGGCATGAGCGAGATCGCACTGGCGGCCGAGATTGAACATGCCATGCGCCGGCAGGGATGCGACTACTGGGCCATCCCCGTCGAACTGGCGAGCGGTCCGAGAAGCGAAGGCGGTCATGCGACACCGCGGAACCGCGTCATCGAGTCGGGCGACCTCGTTCACGTCGAACTGGCAGGTGTTCACGAGCGCTACCACGCCGTTGCCATCGCCACCATGGCGGCCGGCAGTCCCTCCTCGGGAAATCGCGATCTCTACGAGGTGGCGCGGCGTTCCCTCGAGGACGGAATCGCCTCGATGAAGCCCGGCGTGCCGGTGGCGGAGGTCGAGGAGGCCTCACTCGTGGCGGTCCGTGAATCCGGTCTCGAAGCTGCCGCCATGATGCGTTTCGGCTACGGCATCGGTATCGCCTACCCACCGCTGTGGCTCGAAACCCTGGAGATCGGCCGCCACATGGACCAGCGTCTGCAGCCGGGCATGACCTTCGTGCTGCATGCCTGCCTTACACCGCCCGGATCCGGGACCGGCGTGGTCCTTGGCGGCACCTGGCTGATGCTGGAGGACGGTGTCACGATGCTGGCCGGCAGCGGCGCGACGGACCTCGACATCATCGGCTGACACCCGTCGACTCGTCCGCGAGGCCACGCGCTTCAGTCCGCTGTCCCGATATCTTACGCTTCCGCATCGACGCTTGCGTTCACCAGCAGCCGCCAGTCCTTCGACCGTGGCACGCCCGCAGCATCCGCACCGGGCAGAAGCCTGGTGTAACTGCGGGCGCGCTGCCGCACATGCTCCTTGAGCAGCTTCGCCCTTTCTCCAGCGCCGACATGTTCCAGGAGGTAGCCCAGACGCTGTGCCCAGAGGACCGATGAGGACTGCGACGCCTCGACAAGACGCTCCGGGTCCATATCCTCGCTGAGTTCGGAAAGCAGGCCCGCCACCCGGTTCAGGCCTCCAGCGCGATCCATGTACCCGACGAGATCGACCGCCGTCGCCTCCACGGTCGAGACGACGACCGCTCCGCGCGGATTGCTGAGGCTCTCGACCGGCACGACGGAGAGGTTTCGGCGCGCGAAGAACGCGACCCGGATTGCGCCGCAGACGATCGCCGGCCGGTTTTTCTCAACCACCACTTGGAACTCTTGCGGGCGATGATGGGCTGCACCGTGATACTGTGCGGCGGAGAGGAGCCCCGCGTAGTACCGGGTGCTCCGGTGCTCCATCAGCATCGGGATGAACTGGTCCGCCGGCAGGCAGCCAAGCCGTCTGTATTCGGGCGGCACGATGACGTAGAACCCGCGCGCCGGACTTGCGATCTCCCTCTTGGCCGCAAGGCGGCTCAGGGCTTGGCGCGCCGCCGCCTCGGAGGTCCCGAGGGCCGAGCGAAGCTCGGATGAGGTGAAGTGATAGCGTCCGCGGGCGGCGAGATCGGTGACGACCTCGCGGGCTCGTGGTGCGCCAGATGCAGACATGTCGCCGATAAAGTCGCATTTATTGTCACTTTACCAATGTGAAATTGTGATTTCGCGGCTCCTTCCTGAATAATCCCTCATGGCGTCTTCGGCTGAACGCGGTTGTGTGACCAGGCCTGCCGGGAGCACCTTCATCTGCCGGACTTCTTCACCCGGACCGTCGCCGGGAGGCTCACCGCGGAGCGTGCACAGGCCAACGGTCAGATCGTCCGGTTCCCCGCACGGTCAATGTCGAGCATGTCCGCGCGCAGTTTCGACACCACAACATGGGCTGTCCGGGAGTCAATGGGCGGGAGCCATGACCGGTGGGGACGGACGCAAGGCGGCGATGAGATAGCCGATGACGACAAGATTGATTGCGTTGAAAGCCACACCTGCGAGGAAGGGGGTGTGGTAGCTGCCGGTGACGTCGAAGCCGATGCCGCCGAGCCAGCCGCCGATGGCCATGCCAAAGGTGCCGAAGAGAACGACGATGCCGGTGCACCGCCCGGTCCATTGCGCGGGGAGATTCTCACGGATGATCACGGGATAGGTCGGCGCGATACCGCCGAACCCCAAACCGAAGATTGCCGCCGTGATCATCAATGATGCGGAGCCTTCGAGGAAGGGGAGCAATCCCAGCGTCGCCGTCTGGATGAACGAGAACACGAAGAGAGTCTTCAGAGCCCCGATCCACTCGATCATCAGGCCGCACACGAGAGCCCGTGAGACAAAACTGGCCGCCAGGAGGGCAGAAAGGACCGATGCCGCCTCCATCGGCGCGATCCCGACATCGGTGGCGTGGGATTTGATGTGGGCGATGGGCAGGGACATGCTGACGCAACAGCCGACTATGGCGATGCAGAGCAGCACCATCATCGCGCGGGGCCCTACGAGCGGGGGCCCCTGTCCGGGCACGATCGCGTCCGCGGAGGTCCCGGAGGGCGCCAGGGCGCGCGGCGAACGCCGCAGGAAGAGGGACAGCGGCACCATCACGGCCATGCTGGCGCCACCGTAGAACAGGTATGTATCGCGCCAGCCCCATGTCGCCAGCCCGTACTCGAAGAGCGGCGGCCACAAGGCGCCGGCGACACTCTGGCCGCTGGTCACGAGTCCCACGGCAATGCCGCGCCGCTGCACGAACCAGCGTGTCGTGTTGGCCACGAGAGGCACATAGAGCGCCGCCTGGCCGAGGAGGCCGATCACCAGCCCGTAGACCAGATAGAACTCCCACTGGTTCGCCGCCATGCTGACCAGCACGGCGCCTGTCCCGATCATGACGGCGCCCACCAGGGCCGGCCACCCCATTCCGGCCCTGTCGAGCCACCATCCCATGACGATGCCGCCCACCCCGCCTCCGATGAACTGCAGGGAATAGGCAAACGAGGGAACCGACCGCGGCCAGCCAAAGCTGGCCGCGATATCCTTCATCGAGACGACCAGCAGGAACAGGGCGCCGTTCCCCAGAACGAGCATCAGGAAAGAGGCCGCCACCACGATCCATGCGTAGCGACTGTCAGACAAGCGACGCAGGTACCGGATCATGGATGTCGGAAGGCGGGCGAATATCTCAAGCGGACTGCCGGGCGGTTGTCAGACGGCCTGGCGAGATCGAACACTGGCCGCGGTCCGGATTGGGCTCGACCGCACGCCCGAGGATGTCGCCGAGATCGTCAGCGCCACCGACATAGTCTCCATCGATCCAGATCTGCGGCACCGTGATCGGCGTCTTGGGTCCGACGATCGGCTTGACCCGCGCCAGCATCTCGTAGAGCGCTGCCGGCTCACGCACCACGTCATGATAGGTATAGGTGATCCCTGCCTCGTCGAGATAGTCCTTGGCGCGCACGCAATGCGGACAGGTTGCCTTGCCGAACAGCCTGTTCCCGGCAAGGGGCGTACGCTTGGCGTGCGCCTCGATGATGGCCTGGGTGAGCACCCCCCGGTTGAGTGCCGCTCCCTGGCTGACAAGGCGCCCCTCCACCAGAACGATGGGAGCGTGCCAGCCGCCCTTCGGCAGGGGTTTCCACCAGTGTGTCAACCAGTCGAGGGTATCAACCTCGACCGGCACACCGCCGAGTTCGGTCTCCACGACATCGGCAATCACGTCCCTGGTCAGAGCGCATTCACCACAGGGGATCTTCACGCTGAACGGTCCCCACGCACCCGCCCATCGATACAGTGTGACATTGACCGGCTTCGTCATGACCCCGTTTCCTCCGCTTGCCGAGACAGCGTCGGACCGTGATGGCGATTCACCACGTGCTTGCTCAACCGCTTGTCCAGGAGAGAATGAGCCGGTTGACCTCCGTCGACTTTTCCATCTGCACCATGTGTCCGGCACCGTCGATCACGGTTGCACCCTCTACCGACCGCGCATGGGCAGCCGGGATGATGGTATCCTCCGCTCCCCAGATGACGTGGCACGGGCATCCGATGCCCGCAAGGTCACCGGCAATGTTCGCGGCCTGACGGCCTCCGGGAAAGAGCGCGTCCCTGAGGGCTTCGAGGAAGGCGCCGACACCATCGAGACGCTTGTACTTCAGCACGTCCTCGACCATGGAACGGTTGACCAGCGCCTGATCTGCAAAGAGATGCACCAGTACCGGCTTGAGGTCACGGCGCGACGCCGCCGAGACGAAACCGTCGAGGTAGGCGCCGTTGATCTCCTCGCCGAGACCCGCGGCGGCAATGAGGGTGAGCGAGGCGACGCGGTCCGGCCGATCAATTCCGATTCGGCCGGCGACGAGTCCTCCCATGGAATGGCCAACGAGGTGAGCCCGGGCCACGCCGAGCGAGTCCATGAGGCCGATCACCGCATCCGTCATGGTCGCAAGCGAAGGCGCGTCAACGGACTTGACCGACTGACCATGGCCCGGCAGGTCGAGGGCGACAACAGGACCGGCCTCGGACAGTGCATCGATGTTGAAGAGCCAGTTGTCGAGATCACCACCGAAGCCGTGAATCAGCAACACCGGTACCCCGTCACCGGGCCGTTCGGCATAGCGGATGCGTCCCACGGGCAGATCCTGGAACAGCCGGACCGGTTCTCCGTCGTCCTCCTCCTCGACCACGGGCGCCTCGAAGGATGCAACGTATGCGTCGATCTCCGAATCGGGAACCGACGGTGGCGCCAGAACGCCGAGCAGTGCGCGGACCGGATAGGTCTCTCCGGCCGTGCCGACGCGCCTGCGCAGGAGACCACCGTCGGTTGCCTCCACCGCATTGGCGATCTTGTCGGTCTCGACATCCATGATCTCGTCGCCAGGAGAGATCTCGCTGCCCTCCTCGACAAGCCAGGACGAAAGGGTTCCCTGCTTCATGGAGAGACCCCATTTCGGCATGAGGATCGGAACAATCTCTTCGCTCATGAGGGACGTTCTCCCATGGTCCGGCGCACCGCCTCGGCAATGCGCTCGGGCGAAGGAATGTAGAGATCCTCGAGCGCTGACGAGAACGGGACGGGTGCGTGGGGAGCGGTCACCATCGCAACCGGTCCCTTGAGAGACCCGAAGGCATCCTGGGCCACTGCCGCTGCAACATCCGAGGCGATTGAGCAGCGCGGATTGGCCTCGTCCACGCAGACGAGACGCCCGGTCATCTCGACGCTCTCGAACACGGTATCGAGATCAATGGGCGAGAGCGTGCGCAGGTCGATCACCTCGACGTCAATGCCCTCGCTCTTGAGCGTCTCCGAGGCATCGAGGGAATAGGGCACCATCATGCCATAGGTGACGATGGTCACGTCCCTTCCCTCCCTGGCGATGTTCGCCTCGCCGAAGGGGATGGCATAGGATTCTTCCGGCACATCGGTCTCGCGATCGTAGAGATTCTTGTGCTCCAGGAAGATCACCGGATCGTTGTCGCGGATCGACTGGATCAGGAGTCCCTTGGTGTCGTAGGCGTTGGAGGGACACACGACCTTGAGGCCCGGAATGTGGGTCATGATCGGTGTCAGCATCTGGCTGTGCTGGGCCGCCGCCCTGAATCCCGCACCGCAGGTGGCCCGGATGACGACCGGGGTTTCCGCCTTGCCGCCGAACATGTAGCGGAACTTGGCGGCCTGGTTGAAAATCTGGTCGAGACACACACCCATGAAATCGATGAACATCAACTCGGCAACGGGGCGCAGACCGCAGGTTGCGGCGCCGATGGCGGCGCCGATGTAGGCGCTTTCCGAAAGCGGCGTGTCGATGAGCTGCCCCGGGTGCTTGTGGATGAGGCCCTTGGTGACGCCCATGGCGCCTCCCCAGGCGTCGTCCTCGCCGGGTGACCCGGTGCCGCCGACAATGTCCTCTCCGAGCACGACAACGGTCGGGTCCCGGCTCATCTCCTGGTCGAGTGCCTCGTTGATGGCGGCCTTCATGCTCAGTGCGCGTGCCATGTCTCCATGCTCCTCAGGTGTCGGGATGCGTCAGTACGTTACGTAGACGTCGGTCGTCAGTTCGGCCGCCGACGGAAGAGGTGCCGCCTTCGCGCTCTCGACCGCGTCGTCGATGAGGTCCACCACCTCGGAGTCGATGCGGGCGAGTTCGCCGGATTCGACGACGCCGGCTTCAAGGATCTTTCCGGTGAAAATCTTCAGGCAATCGCGGTGCGCGCGGTTCTCCTCGTTTTCTCCTGGTGCCCGGTAGGTCTGGGCATCCCCCTCGAAGTGACCGTAGAAGCGGATCATCTTGCACTCGAGAAGGGACGGACCGCCGCCCTCCCGGGCCCGCCGGATGAC
>JAJEBJ010000062.1 GCA_022822575.1 Alphaproteobacteria bacterium
CGGCGCAGTTCATGCACGAGACCAACACGTTTGCGCGCGTTGGCAATGATCTCGCCGCCTTCGAGCGCCTGGTGCTCGCCAGAGGCCCCGACGAGATCATCTCCCGCCTGGAGGGCACCAACACCGAGACCGCGGGCTACATGGATGTTGCCCGGGACCACGGCTGGGAACTCGTCCTCACGGTCGCCGCCATGGCAAATCCCCTGGGAAGGGTCACGTCCGGGGCCTTCGAACATGTCGCCGGACTCATCATCGAGGGACTTCGCCAGGCACGCCCCTTCGACGGCGTCGCCCTTGCCCTTCATGGCGCCATGGTGACCGATGATCACGAGGATGCGGAGACGGAGCTTCTTCGCCGGATCCGCGAGACGACCGACGTCCCCGTCTGCTGCACCCTCGATCTCCACGCCAATGTGGCCCCCGAATTCGCCGAGCGGGTGGACATCCTCTGCAGCTATCTCACCTACCCCCACATCGACATGAGGGCGAGAGCAAGACGGGCGGGCAACCTCCTGCACCGGGCGATGGCCGGTGACATCACGCCACGCGTTGCCTTCAGCCGGCGTTCCATGATCCAGGGCGCTGACGGCGGCCGCACCGATGTTGAACCGATGATCTCGCTTCAGGGCAAGGCTGACCGTTTCATGGCAGGCCATCCCGGGGTTCTCGACATCTCGATCAATGCCGGATTCAGCCAGGCCGACATTCATGACGTCGGGCCAAGCGTGACGGTGACGGGTGACGGGGATGACCCGGCGTTCCAGGAGATGGCGGACGATCTCATGGCGGACATCTGGGAGACCCGGGACGTCGTCAACAACCGCTACCTCGACGTGACCGAAGCCGCTGACATGGCGCGGCGCTTCAACCATACCGGCAAGCCGCTGGTCATCGCCGACTATGCCGACAATCCGGGGGCGGGAGCCTATGGCGATGCGACGAATCTTCTCAAGGCCATGCTCGATGCAGGACTCGACGAAGCCTGTTTCGGCGCCCTCTTCGATCCCGAAGCCGCCGCCATGCTCGTGTCGGCCGGGGCCGGCACCTCCGTTGCCCTGATGCTCGGCGGCAAGACCGACCCGGCTTTCGGCGGTCCGCCTCTCCATCTTGCCGGCGAGGTGTTGCAGACGAGCGATGGAGCCATGGTCCTGGACGGGCCGATGTTCGCCGGCATGAAGAAGAGCTTCGGGCCGACGGCGGTGTTCCGCACCGGCGGCATCGACGTGCTCGTGGTCTCCAACCTCATGCAGATCATCGATCTCCAGCAGTTCCTCGCCCACGGCATCGATCCCCGCACGAAGAAGACGGTTGCCCTGAAGTCCATGCAGCATTTCAGGGCCACCTACGAACCTCTTGCGGAGAAGGTGATCGTCTGCGACTCGGGCGCCCTGGCGACTCCGGACCTGGACCGTTTTACCTACCGTCACGTCCGCCGGCCCATGTACCCCCTGGACCCGTGAGCGACCGTTTCGCCATCACTCGCGAGGTCCTCATGGACGAGCGTTTCTCGCCACCCATGCAGAAAGCGGTCGACCAGGGACTTGTGACGCCGACGCCCGAAGAGGAGCGGGAGCGAAACAGGCGGGACCACCTTGCGGACCATCCCCGATCAGAGGATCTCTACGTCTTCGGGTTCGGCTCCCTGATGTGGAACCCCGCCTTCGAGGTCGCCGGCTGGCATCCGGCCCTTGTGAGGGGCTGGCGCCGCCGCTTCAACCTGTGGACCCATACCGGCAGGGGCACGGCGGATTTCCCGGGACTGACCCTCGGACTCGAGCCGGGCGGTTCGGTCAAGGGCATGGCGCTGCGCATCCGTGCCGCAGAGATCGAGAGCGAGACCCGGCTGCTGTGGCGGCGCGAGATGTTCGCCGGCGCCTACCGTCCGATCTGGGTCATGGCCGATCTCGGGGATCGCACCGTGCCGGCCACCAGCTTCGCCATCAACCGCGCCTACAAGCGTTACGGCCACGCCATTCCGCTCGCAGTCCAGGCCCGTCACATCGCCCTCGCCGAAGGCCCCCTCGGCCCCTGCATCGACTATCTCGAGAACACCGTCCGCGTCCTCGACACCATCGGCCAGACCACCGGCGCCATGCACACCCTCCTCGCCGCCGCCCGAAAGCTGCGCTGACCACACGCGACAGGTCATTTCGCGGCCTTCCACGACCCGGAACAAAGACACCCGATGCGGCACATGGACCGTTGTCCAGCGAATGCCGCTCCCGAAGAAGCTGACCGGTCACGGTGGGTACCTTCACGCTTCTCCTTGCGGACCGCGATGAAGGTTGAGTGCTGTCGAAGAACAGTGGCGCTTCGGCGGCAAGGTCGGCGGCGTGCTTCGTCGAGGAACCGGGTCGGGTCTTCTGAAAGTGTATTCAAGGTCCCCTCCTTCCCGTAGTGTTGGTCATGTCGGAATGGCCAGGGAGGCGCCGGGATGAAGGGGTCGTGCCAGTGCGGGGCGGTGAGATACGAGGTGACCGGCAAGGTCGGTCATGTGAGCCACTGTCACTGCTCGATGTGCCGGAAACTGCAAGGAGCGCTCTTCGTGAGT
>JAJEBJ010000441.1 GCA_022822575.1 Alphaproteobacteria bacterium
CATGCGCGTTGTCCTCGAAGAGCGCCTCGAGGGCCACGGATTTCGGCGCCGAGAAGACGAGATCGATGCCGGGCCGATGGCGATGCTGGCCCTTGCGTATCGATCCCAGTCGCAGACCGGTTCCGGGCACATGCCCTTCAAGGACCTCCTGGAAGGGTTCGGCATCCACCGGTCCTTCAAGACCAAGCGCCCCGGCGCCCCTGCCGTACCAGCTGCTGGCCAGACGGTGTTCGCGGTCGTCGTCCCTCACCTGCCCGTCGCGGGCGTAGTAGCTCACGGACGTGGCCGCGGATGTCAGCTGGGCGATGCTCGCAACCATGGCTCCGACATCTTGATTGTTCTGGTATTGTTCTCTTGATGTCGTGCCCCATCGAAGGATGTCAAGGCGTATCGGCTTGACGCGTCGCGGAGCCGCGAAAGAGGCAGCGTTGGGTTGGGCCTTGCCATTGCGCGCACCATCATCGGCGCCCACGGTGGAAACATCATGGCAGAGAACCGTGCCGAGGATGGGTTGCGGGTCGTGGTCGCGTTGCCTGGAAGCGCCGGCCCGTAGAGTCAGCGCGAAGCGCCCGGGCCTAGAGTGTCAGCCGGTATCCCGCGAGCAGGTTGAGGTCCGGTCCTGCGTCCGCCCGGTGGCCGGGTTCGATGCCGAGATGGGCCCCGAGGCGAAGCTCGCCCCCCATGTCGAGCCGCTGTCGCCATCGGGCGGAGAGATCCACCTCCCGTCCGCTCGGCGCCAGGTTGCTTGCGATCCTCTCGCGCACAACCTCTCCCGTCACCGTGCGCGCAATCGGGATGGAAAACCGTGCTCGGCCCGCCCACCACGACGTGAATGCCCGCTCGCATGCACCAATGGCGGACAGCTTGGCGGTCGGATTGTTGTTCGTGCGAGCGACGGATTCCAGTGTCATGTATCTCGCCCTGACAGCCCGCCGGACGGTCCGTTCGGGAAGGACGGCAACGGCGGAGCGCGTGAACTGATCGGCATCGGACTCGCGACTTTAGTCCGGCGACACGACCGATCACGGCGGATACTGCTCAGCCGAAGAGATGCCTCGTACCCGCATGCGAGCGGCGCAATCGGCAATCAGTGCGGTGCAATCCAGACATGACGGGCTGCAAGCGGTGATTGCTGAACTGCGATCAGGGCCGGCCGGGACGAGGATTGACATGATGGCACGGGCGTTTATGGAGGTCGGCCACAATCGAGGTGCGTTGCGCCATGATGACGAAGGCTGGCGCGGATGGAGGAGATGATCGCATGAGAGACGGAACTCATGTCGCCCGGATGCCGGGCACCAACTCCTGACCGGTCGTTGCCCTCTTCGCGTGTCTGCTGGTACTGACTGGCTGCCTGGGCAACGGATTGCCGCCCGGCGAGTCTGCCCTGTTCTCACGCAATACGGAGTTTGACGGCGCGACACTGCGGGTCGTCGTGACGGCGGACGACGGAACGGAACTCTCCGTCAACACGCCCGACCATGTCATCAGGGCGCTCCCCGGGGTCACGCCCATGCCCGGCCATCGGGCGACGGCCCTGACGTTCCTCAAGATCGAAAGTGGCGACACGTCGGTCGCCCACGTCCTCTTGAGCGCGAACCCGGACGACCCCATGGACCACATCGCGTTCGGCTGGTGGGCGTACTTCCCCGGCCAGACGCCGCTGCTTTCGTTCGAGGGATCCGAGCGGTTTCCGTTTGTCGACGGACCGGAACTCGACCACGGCATCGTGCCGGAGCTGCCGGTTGACGGGACGGCTACCTACACGGGCCCGGCCGGAGGGCTCTATGCGTACGAGACTCCGGTCGACGAAGGAGAGGATGCCTGTCTCTGCCTGCTCGACGAATATCAGGGGGCGGTGACCCTGACCGCGGACTTCGAGGACGGCACGCTGAAGGGCTGCATCGGGTGCGAGGGCGACCTTGTCACGCAGCGCGCGCATTTCGGCGTCTTCCTCGGCGAGGACGTGACCGACCCGGGGGCGACCGTCAGGGACTACGAGCTTCACCTCGCAACGGCGATCATGCGGGAAGACGGCATGTTCGAGCGCGACAGGGTGACCGTGACACATCCCGAGCGGACCATCACCGTCTCCGATGGAAGTTGGTCGGGCGTATTCTCCAGCCGCCCGGACCCGGACGGGAACCCGCGGCTGGTGGCGGCATTCAGCCTCGTCAACTTCGAGGAGAGCGACGGCAACGTTGGCGCTTTCGCCGGGTCGTTCCTGGGCCTGAGCGAGACCTTCAGACACACCGGAGTGTCCGAACCGCTGCCTGAGGGCGGCGAATGACCGCTCATGAACCGACGCTGTTCGAGACGGCGCGGTGTTCAGTCAGGTATGTCAATCCCCGGACTGCCGACTTGATCCTGTACGGTGACCACCGCAACAGTCGGCATGGTGCCGAAGGGACAACTTGAGGTGATCCTTCGTCCGGAGAAACCGACCGGTCACAATGGGGTCGAGGCCGGTCCTGGATGCTTCGCGCCAAGGCTTCCTGAGGAACACGGCCGGACTTCCGGCCTGGTCATGACATGGCGGATGTCTTCAACCGCAGGTCTGGCTTCCCCCCGTCTTCAGAGTCAGATGGGCTGAGAGTTCTTGGGTTCCGATCATAGGTCTGAAGGGCGACAGATCGGGGCCATGGAGTTAGTTCAAGCGACGCTGCCCGTGTCACCAGCCGGACTGTCCCAAGAGGCCTGATGACATCGATACGGTGGTTGTGTCTGGTTGTCTCAGGCGACTGCCATCGCAGCGCAAATGCAGACGGATTATCACGGCCCACACAATGCACATGAACGGCGGATCATCTTCTTTCCGCATGGTCGGCAAGCGTCGCTACGGATTCGCCATGCTCGGTCGGTGCAACGGCCGTCACGAATCGACGGTCCGCGGTCACTACCGTTGCACCGATGCGGTGCGCGAGTGCGAGATACACGCAGTCGTAAACCGGATGATCGAGGGCCAGCGCCAGACGGACCGCGTCCGCGCGGAGGGTTTCGTCATCGTTCCAGCGCACAGGCATGTTGGGTAGCCAGGCGAGGGCAGCGCCAGCATCGGCGCGCTCAACCTCACCCAGCCGCGCCTTGCGCCACAGCGCACTGGCAAACTCCGACGCCATCAGACGCGGCGCGTGAAGCTCATGGTCGCTCGCCGCCAGTTCCCGCGCAGCATCCGATCCGGGCTCATCGACCAGCAACTTGACCGCCACGCCGGCCTCGACGACGAAGCGCATCAGACGTTGTCGCGATGACCGCGGTCGCGGTCCTCGCGGATCAGCACTTCCGCCGGGGTTTGCCTGCGGCTCCTGGTCCTTTCCCGCAGCCGGTCCGACGCCTCAAGGAACGCGGCATGCTTCGCCGCCATGTCGTCGTAGGCGGCGCGCTCCAGGAGGAGGCGCACCTCGCCCTCCAGGGAGCGGTTGTTGAGTGAAGCGCGACGCTTGAGGCGATCAACCACATCGTCGGCGAGTTGTCTGACGTTGATCGTCGCCATCGTCATGCCTCCGACCTTGCCATTATATTGATGGCGTGCTGGTGCGCTGCATGCAAGCGCCCGCGGGAAGGCGGTCGGGCAACGCGATGTCCAGGCGCTCGTTTCGACTGGCGGAACACCACTGGACCAACAGCATTCTTGAGTTGGGAACTTGCAAAGAAGGGTTGGCGGAGCGCCGCCTTGCCGCGGGAGTGCGCAGCGGCAAGGCGCCATCTCCTGTTCGGCACCACGGGCCCAAACACGAAACCCCGCTCATCGAAGGACGGCGCCGGGAGCGGGCACTCCGCGAAGAAGGGGGATCAGTCGAACGGGCCTGGATCCGGAGCCGTCACATTTCGCTCCGGCACCCCGGTCCCCCGGCCTCTGGGGGGGCCACCATGCCCCTGAATGGCGGGACTCACCTCGGGAACCGTTTCCCCCGGCTCCGCGGGGAACTGCCGGACGCGCATCGGGGGCACGGGTAGCATCCCGAGAACCGTGTGCCAGTAGGACCAGGAGCGTGGATCAAAGATCCCGGGCCAGGCATTGCGCAAGGCGTTGCGCAACGCCTCGTCGCCGTAGGCACGGCGAATCGTCGCCGTATCCTCCGAGGAGCCGTAGATCATCACATGATTCAGGAACTGGACCTCGTCGCGCAGCGTCTCGTGAGGCGGCTGGAACCATACCACCCGCCGCGCAATCTCAAGCAGGGTCGGTCCGGCCGGACCGGGGGGAGCCTGCCCCGGTC
>JAJEBJ010000376.1 GCA_022822575.1 Alphaproteobacteria bacterium
CGTGCCCCTGGTGGCCGATATCCACTTCCACTACCGGCGCGCCATCGAGGCGGCCGAGTCCGGCGCGTCCTGTCTGCGCATCAATCCCGGCAACGTCGGTTCAAGCGATCGGGTAAGAGAGGTGGTGAGGGCGGCCCGCGACCACGGCTGCTCGATGAGAATAGGCGTCAATGCCGGCTCACTCGAGCGCGACCTTCTTGAGAGATACGGCGGTCCGACGCCCGAAGCCATGGTCGAGAGTGCTCTCGGACATGCCCGCATTCTCGAGGACAACGACTTCCTTGATTTCAAGATCAGCGTGAAGGCGTCCGGTGTTGCGCTGGCCACTGCGGCATACCGGATGCTGGCGGCGAAGTGCGACTATCCCCTCCATCTCGGCATCACGGAGGCCGGCGGTCTCGTCACCGGTACCATCAAGTCGTCGGTCGGAATCGGCATGTTGCTGGCCGAGGGCATCGGCGACACCATCAGGGTGTCGCTTGCCGCCGACCCGGTCGAGGAAGTGACGGTCGGCTGGGAAATCCTGAAGGCGCTGGACCTGCGCCGCCGCGGCGTCAATGTCATTGCGTGCCCGTCATGCGCCCGCCAGCAGTTCGATGTGCCGGAGACTGTCGGCCGCCTTGAACGGCGCCTTGCGCATATTGATACACCGATGTCGGTGTCGATCATCGGTTGTGTGGTGAACGGACCCGGCGAAGCGCGCCTCACCGACATCGGTCTGACTGGCGGCGGCAAGGGACGTCACCTTGTCTACATGTCGGGCAAGGCCGATCACAAGGTATCCACCGAGGATCTCGTCGAACATGTGGCCACACTCGTGGAGCAACGCGCCGAAGAGCTTCGCAATGAAGCTCCCTCCAGTGACTGAACATCCCGGTTCTCATGGGTGAAAGGCTGCAGCCGATCCGGGGAACCCGGGACCTCCTGCCCGCGGACTGCCGTTCCCACGCCCGTGTCGAGGACGTCTGCCGCCGCATCGCCGAGCGCTATGGCTACGGCGAGATACGCACTCCGGTCCTCGAGGCCACACAGGTCTTCTCCCGCACGCTTGGCGACGCGACCGATGTCGTTCAGAAGGAGATGTACACCTTCGACGACCGCAATGGCGACAGCATCACTCTGCGTCCGGAGAACACTGCAGGTGTGGCACGGGCCTTGCTCTCCAACGGTCTGCTCGATGCCATGCCGCTCAGACTGCACTATGCCGGTGCGATGTTTCGCCACGAACGCCCGCAAAAGGGCCGCTACCGTCAGTTTCACCAGACCGGGGTCGAGCTTTTTGGCGTGGCCGAGCCCCTGGGTGACGTCGAGGTCATTGCCCTGGCCCGCGATGTTCTCGACGAACTCGGGCTTCTCCAGGATACCGTCCTCGAGATCAACACCCTTGGCGACGCCGCAAGCCGGCAAGACCACATGCGTGTCCTGGTGGCATACTTCAACGATCATCGCAGCCAGCTGAGCGACATCTCGGTCAAGCGCCTCGAACGCAACCCCTTGCGTATTCTCGATTCGAAGGAGCAGGGTGACCGGAACCTGATCGCCAAGGCGCCGGTCATCCTCGATTACCTCGGCGATGACGCCCGCCGCTTCTTCGATCAGGTACTTGAGGGTCTCGATACCCTGTCGATAGCCTGCCAGGTCAATCCCCGGATCGTTCGCGGCTTTGACTACTACTGCCACACCGCATTCGAATTCGTGACCGCGAAGCTTGGCGCCCAGGGAACGGTGATCGGTGGTGGCCGCTACGACGGTTTGATGGAACAGATTGGGGGACCTCCGGTCCCCGGCGTCGGCTGGGCGTCCGGAATCGAGCGGCTTGCCCTGCTCGCCGGCGAGCCTCCCGAACCCGTGCGGCCCATTGCCGTCATCGGCCTTGGTGAACCTGCCACCAGGAAGGCGCTCGTGATGGCCCACCAGCTGCGCGGCCAGGGACATCGTGTCGACCTCGCATACCGGGGCAACCTGCGACGGCGCATGCAGCGCGCCCACAAGATGGGGGCCAGCCACGCTGTCATCCTCGGCGATACGGAGTTGGCGCGCGGTATCGCGTTGGTGCGCGATCTCGACAGCGGTGAACAGCATGAATGCTGCCTCGACCGCCTGGGAGAAGGCCTGCCACGCCCGGGTGCGTGACCATGGCGCACAAGATCCACATTTCGGTGGCGGTTACCGGACCGACCGCAGTCCCGCATCAGGGACATGACGCGCTGATGGCGCACCTGAGGGACTCGGGAATCACCGAAGCCCTCATCATCCGGACACCGGCAGGTATGGACCTTCACGTCATGGCGGCGGACACCAACGAGTTTCGCGGCCTTCTTGAAGAGTTTCCGGGAGCGGGTGCCGGTGACGGGATGGCGACCGGGACCGACGCCCTTCGCCGCCTGCTCCGGACTGCCGCCCGGACAGGCGATCCGGTCCTTGCCGGCGCCGTCGACGAACTCAAGGAGAGTCACAGGCGGGCCTGGCAGGCCGGCATGATCGGCGAGGCTCTGCAGGATCGCCTCCAGCTCGCCTACCAGGTGGCGCGGCAGATACGCGGCGACAGCCTGCTCCAGGATCGGCCCGTGTCCATCGTATCGTCCGTGGTCCGCGTTGCCCGAAGTATCCACGGCGATCTTGCAAGGGTCCGCGGGCTCCTCATCGGCACCGAGGAAGCCGGAGAGATGATTGCCGCGCGACTCCTCGAAAGCGGTCTGGCGATGCTTGTGGTGATGCACGAGCGCCGTCACCTCGCAGCCGCCCTCGCCGGACGGCTCGGCGCGACATGTGCCGAGGAGGGCAGCCTTGAAGCCGAACTCGTTCATGCCGACATCGTCATCCTGTCTGCCGGCGGCGGTGACCACAACCTGACAGCAGTGGATGTCTCGAAAGCACTGGCGGCGCGACGCGCACGCCCCGTCTTCCTTGTGGACGCCGGTGTTCCTCCTGAAGCAGACCCGGCCATCGAATCTCTTGATGACGTGTTCTACTACACCCTTGACCACCTTGAACGTGCAGCTTTCAAGGGAGGACGCCGACGCCCCAGGCAGGACGAAGCGAAGGCGGTCCTTGTCGAGAGCGCCATCGCTTCCTTTGCCGGACAGGCGTCCGACAGCGTTGACATGGAGGGAGCGGGACGGCTGAGACAGATCCTCGAACAGTCCCGCAGCAGGGTCCTTGCCGAGACTCCTGATGCCGATGCCTTTGAGGCGACTGCCGCCCTGGTCGATCTGGTGGCCCGCGAGATCGACACATGAGTCTGGAAGACAGCCTGGAGAAAGTCGTCCTGCGCCATGCCGAGCTGGCGTCGCGCCTGGCCGGCGAGACCCCCGGGGGAGAGGAGTACGTCTCCATGGCGCGGGAGTTCGCGGAACTCGCTCCCGTGGTCGAGGCCGTCCAGGCGCTTGCAGACGCCAGGCAGCAGGCCGCCGATCTTGCCGCCATGATCGACAGCGAGTCAGACGAGGAGATGCGCCAGCTCGCCAGGGAAGAACACGCGGCTCTCGGCGACCGCATTGCCGAACTCGAACAGTCGGTTCGTCTTGCCCTGCTGCCGCGTGACGAAGCCGACGGACGCGACGTCGTTCTCGAGGTGCGCGCCGGTGCCGGGGGTGAGGAGGCAATGCTGTTTGCCGGCGTTCTGGTGGAGATGTATCGCCGTTATGCCATGGCCCGCGGCTGGACAATCGAGATTCTCTCCAGGACGACATCCAGCACCGGTGGAATCAGGGAGTGCATCGCAATGGTCCGCGGGCGTGACGTGTTCGCCCGGTTGAAGTTCGAATCCGGTGTTCACCGCGTGCAGCGGGTTCCGGCGACGGAATCCCAGGGCCGCATTCACACGTCGACGGCCACCGTCGCCATTCTTCCCGAAGCAGCGGAGGTCGATGTCAGGATTGACGCGAACGACCTCAGGATCGACACGTTCCGGGCGTCGGGGGCGGGTGGCCAGCATGTCAACAAGACGGACAGCGCCGTCAGGATCACACACCTTCCCACTGGCCTCGTGGTGTCGCAACAGAGCGACCGGTCCCAGCACAAGAACCGTGCCAGGGCCATGACCGTCCTGAGGTCCCGCCTCTATGACCTGGAGCGCCGGCAGCGCGATGCTGCCGAAGCGCGGACCCGCAGGGAACAGGTGGGCAGCGGTGACCGTTCGGAGCGCATCCGGACCTACAACTATCCCCAGGGACGCATCAGCGATCACCGGATCAATCTCACGCTCTTCAAGCTCGAGGACATCGTCTCCGGTCAGGCTCTCGACGAGGTCATCGAGCCGCTGATATCCAGCGACCGGGCGGCACGGCTGGCGGAGCTTCACTGACGTGTCGGAGGCCAGCCTCGAAGACGCCCTTCGGGGAGCGACCGCAAGACTGCGCACCGCCGGTGTCGAGCATCCTGCGAGGGAGGCCAGGCTTCTGGCGGGGCTTGCCTTCGGCTGCGACGAGCCGCAGTCCCTTTCTCCCGGGGAGAACCGCCGTCTCGCCACCCTCGTCGCCA
>JAJEBJ010000331.1 GCA_022822575.1 Alphaproteobacteria bacterium
CATGGTCCATCCCACATAGCGCGCCAGGATGACAAAGGAAACCAAATCGACCTACCTTGGCGTTTGGGAAGCGGGAATTGGGAATCATGATCGGACACGGTCTCATTCTTCGCGGCGGCACGGTCATGGACGGGAGCGGCCGCAGCGGCTTTCGCGCCGATGTCGCCATCGACGATGACCGGATTGCGGCTGTCGGAGACCTTTCCGGCAGGGTGGCCGACACCGACATCGATGTCACTGGCCGGGTGGTGGCCCCCGGGTTCATCGATGTTCACACCCATGACGACCGCATGGTGCGTGATGCCGGTGACATGACCCCCAAGGTCAGCCAGGGCGTGACGACGGTGGTGGCGGGAAACTGCGGAATCTCGCTCGCTCCCCTGGTGGCGGGCGAGCGCCCCATGGAGCCCTTTGACCTCATCGGCCTCCAGGATGACTTCCGCTACCCCACGTACCAGGCTCTCTTCGACGAACTCGACCGCGCGCCTGCGGCCTGCAACGCCGCTTTCCTGGTGGGCCACGCGACGCTGCGCCTTGCCGCCATGGATGATGTCCTGCGCCCCGCCACCGGGCTCGAGATCGAGACCATGAAGGGAGCGCTTGACGAAGCAATGGCGGCTGGCGCCATTGGCCTCTCGACGGGGCTCGAGTACCCGCCGGCGCGTTGCTGCGAGACAGCTGAGGTGGTGGAGCTCGCGTCCAGGGCTGCTGCGGCCGGTGGCGTCTATGCAACCCACATGAGGAGTTATGCCGGCGAGGCCAAGGAAGCGTTCGACGAGGCCGTTCACATCGGCCGGAAAGCGGACATCCCGGTCATCGTCTCGCACTTTCACTGTCACGAGCACGACAACCCGGAACTGGCCGGCGAAGCGCTTTCGTGGTTTGAGCGGAGCCGCAGGCAAGGTGTCCGGATCATCGCCGATGCCTACCCCTACGAGGCTTCGAGCACGTCCATCCTGCCGGAGTTCGTCGAGCGCCGTACCCGGGTGCTGGTCACCTGGTCGAAGCCTCACCCGGACATGGATGGACGCTATCTCGACGAGATCGCAGACGACTGGGATGTCGATGTGCTGACCGCCGCACGCCGTCTCGCACCGGGCGGAGCGATCTACTTCGGGCGCGACGAGCGCAATGTCGAACGTCTCATGGCCCATCCCGACATTCTCATCGGTTCGGATGGCATTCCCCTTGCTCCGCACCCCCACCCACGGTTGTGGGGCACCTTTCCACATGTCCTGGGTCACTACGTCCGGGAAATCGGCCTGACCGGCCTCGAGGCCGCCATTCACCGCATGACCGGCGCCTCGGCCGAATGGTTCGGTCTCGAGGGCCGCGGCCGCGTGGCTGCCGGCGCATGGGCCGACATCGTGGTCTTCGACCCGGCCGCCATCGCCGCCCGGGCGACCTACATGGACCCCGAACAACCCTCCGCCGGAATCGGGCATGTCTTCGTCAATGGAATCGAGGTGTGGAACGACGGCGGCCACACCGGTAGACGTCCCGGCCGCATCGTTGGCCGCAAGAAGAATGGAGGATCACGATCATGACGCGGATCGTTTCACGATTTCCGAAACGGGTAACGAAACATGACACCGTGTGGATTCCCATGCCGGACGGCGCCAGGCTTGCTGCGACCATCTGGCTTCCGGACGACGCCGGAGATCATCCGGTGCCCGCTGTACTTGAGTTCATCCCCTACAGGCGGCGTGACTTCACGGCCGCCGGCGACTCGCTCCACCATCCCTGGCTGGCCGGTCACGGCTACGCGGCGGTGCGTTGCGACCTGCGGGGCAACGGCGACTCGGAAGGTCTTTTCGATGACGAGTACTCGGCGCAGGAACTCGATGACGGATACCACGTTCTCGCATGGCTGGCGGCCCAGCCCTGGTGCACCGGTGCAACGGGCATGATGGGAATCAGTTGGGGCGGCTTCAATTGCCTGCAGGTGGCGGCCTTGAGACCACCTTCGCTGAAGGCCGTCTACTCCGTCGCCTCGACGGATGATCGCTACGCCGACGACATCCATTTCATGGGCGGTTGTCTGCTCAACGACAATCTCAACTGGGGTACGACCATGACGACCTTCGCCATGCGTCCGCCCGACCCCGCTGTCGTTGGCGCGGACTGGCGCCGCATCTGGCTCGAACGCCTCGACAACGCACCGAACCTGGTGGCGAAGTGGCTGCGCCACCAGCGGCGGGACGGCCAGTGGAAGCACGGCTCCGTCATCGAGGACTATGACGCCATCGAAGCCGCCGTCTACATGGTCGGCGGCTGGGCCGACGGCTACACCAACGCCATCTTTCGCGTGGCGGCAGGCCTGAAGGCACCGTTCCGGGGCCTCGTCGGTCCGTGGACCCACGCCTATCCCTGGAAGGCAAAACCCGGTCCCGAGATCGATGGCCTGAAGGACCTTGTCCGCTGGTGGGACCACTGGCTCAAGGGAATCGACACCGGCATGATGGATGAGCCGCGCCTGCGCTGCTGGATGCAGGATACGGTGGCGCCACAGACCTCGTATGACCATCGCCCTGGCCGCTGGGTGGCGGCCGACGCCTGGCCGGATCCCGCCATCAGGGGCAAGACTTTCCATCTCGCCCGAAACAGTCTGGCGGGGCGTCCGGGCCGCCCTGAAACGCTTGTGTGCTCCTCGGAGGTCCTCGCCGGCGTCACGCACGGCGACTGGTGCCCCTACGGTTTCGATGCCGAAATGCCATCCGACCAGCGCGAGGAGGATGGCCGCAGCCTTGCCTTCGATACTCCCGTCCTCGGGCGGCGCATGGAGATACTCGGAGCGCCGGTTGTCGATCTGGAAATCATCTGCAACGTGCCACAGGCGCAGCTCTATGTGCGTCTCAACGATGTGGCGCCGGACGGGGCCTCAACACGTGTGACCTACGGGGTTCTCAACCTCTCCCACCGCAATGGCCACGAAGCACCCGAACCGCTGGAACCAGGCGTCGCGACAAGGGTCCGTGTCCAGCTCAACGACTGCGGCCATGTCTTTCCCCCGGGCCATCGCCTCCGCCTTTCCATCCAGACGGGTTCGTGGCCGCTGGTGTGGCCGTCGCCTGAACCGGCGGCAGTCATGATCGCCACCGGAGCCAGCACGCTCACGCTTCCGGTG
>JAJEBJ010000343.1 GCA_022822575.1 Alphaproteobacteria bacterium
GCAGGCGGTTCTGGCGCTGCACCGCATGCGCCAGCAGCTGGTGAAGTTCCGCACGGCGCAGATCAACGGTCTGCGCGGCCTTTTGACGGAGTATGGCGAGGTGATGCCACAGGGCCGGGCCGGCATGCGCCGTGACATGGCCGGGATCCTGGAGCGGGTGTCGGAGCGTCTGCCGGCGATGGTGATCGACACGCTGGGCGAGCAGTGGGAGCGGATCGACCGGCTTGACGAGGAGATCGGCGAGATCGAGCGTCGGATCGGGGTGTGGCACCGGGGCAATGCCGACAGCAGGCGGATCGCGGAAATCCCCGGCGTCGGCGTTCTGACGGCGACCGCTCTTGTCGCCGCGATGGGCGATCCTGGTGCCTTCAGGTCGGGCCGCGAGTTCGCGGCCTGGCTCGGCCTGGTTCCGCGGCACGACGGCACGGGAGGACGGGTCCGCATGCTCGGCATCTCCAAGCGTGGTGACAGGTATCTGCGAACCTTGCTGATCCACGGCGCGCGTTCCGTGCTTACCAATGCCAAGGCGCCGCCCGCATGGGTGGTGCGGCTGGCCGAGCGGCGACCGCCCAACGTGGTCACGGTGGCCCTGGCGAACAAGATGGCGCGCACGGTCTGGGCCCTGCTGGCTCATGACCGGGCGTACCAGGCGAACTTCGTCAGCCAGGCGGCATAGCCGCGGCTGACGACGGGACAACCAACAAGAGGAGGTGGCTGCCAAAAGGTTGCGCAAGGTACGACACGAAGTGATGGCAACAGGTCAGACCGCGATCCGCCAAGCCTGAATGTGTTTCAGGGCGAAAAGCCCACGGGAGAAATGAGGCGCGGATCGGCAGATTCCATCAGGGCCAGCGGGGACAAGACCCCGCATCAACAGGCCGGATACAAAACTGCAATCTGCCTGCCCGTCACAACAAAATCGGTCCTTGCGTGCCGGGAGGCGTCCATACAAAACACGTGAGACGCTTCATCGATCTTCAGCGTCAGGCACGCGGCTGCATCGAGGTCGTCCTCGACCAGCCGGACAAGCTCAATGCGCTCTCCCTCACCCTTCTCGGGGAGCTGACCGACACCTTGAACAGCCTGGGGGACGATGACGATATGCGCTGCGTTGTGCTCTCCGGCGCAGGCCGTGCGTTCTCCGCCGGCGCCGATCTGGCTGATCTCCGCCGACTGGACTCTTCAAACGCGGAACTGTTCATCCGTTGCCTGCATTCCGCCTGCCTGGCGGTGAGGGACTGTCCGGTTCCGGTGATGGCGAGAATCGACGGGCCGTGTCTGGGTGGAGCCCTCGAACTTGCCGCGAGTTGCGACATGCGCGCTGCATCCGAACGCTCGACCTTCGCCATGCCGGAGGTGCGGCTCGGCATTCCCTCGGTGATCGAGGCCGCCCTCTTGCCGCGGCTGATGGGCTGGGGACGGGCTGCGGAAATGCTGTTCACCGGCCGCACGCTGACCGCGAGCGAAGCACACGCCGCTGGCCTGGTGGAGGCAGTAGCCGAAGATCCGGCCGATGTCGTGGCGAAGTGGGCAGGCGATATTCTCGATGCCGGACCGCGCGCCATCCGTGCCCAGAAAGAGCTGATGCGTGCCTGGGAGCGCACGCACGTTGATGACGCCATCGAGGCCGGCGTCGAGGCCTTCTGCAGCAGCTGGGAGAGCGACGAGGCGCCTCGGAGGATCGCCCGAATCGTTGCCGGCCGGTCCGTCAGCGATCGGTCAACTTGAACTCGATTCTTCGGTTGCGCTGCATGGTGGCGGAATCCTCACCGGCGGCAAGGGGCTGAAATTCGCCGAGACCGGCGGCCATGAGGCGGTTTTCCGGCACACCCAGGGAGATCAGGAAGCGGACGACGGAAGTGGCGCGGGCCGTCGACAGCTCCCAGTTGCTCGGGAAGCGGACCGTCTGGATCGGCTTCGAGTCGGTGTGACCGTCCACCCTGAGGATCCAGTCCACATCGTCGGGGATGTCCGAGACAAGCTCAAGGATGAAGTCCGCAATCTGGCGCAGGTTCTCCCGGCCCGCACCGGAAATCTCCGCGCTGCCGCTGGAGAACAGGATTCCCGACTGGATGATGAACCGGTCACCCTCGACCTTCACGCCCTCCCGGCTGCCGAGATGGTCGTGCAGGCGGGCAAGGAAGTCGCTCTGGTAACGGCTGAGATCCTGGACCCGGGCAGCCAGCGCGGCATTGAGTCTCTCGCCAAGCGACGTGATCTGCACCAGGTCCTGGGCAGCCTTGATCTCCGCTGCCTCGAGGGCGCTGTTGAGCGAGGCCAGGCGGTCTCTGAGGTCGGCGATCTGCTGTGCCTGTGAATCACCCAGTTCCTCGGCCAGGTCCCGTTCGCCCTCGACAATGCCAAGGCGCCGTGTGAGTTCGGTGATCTGCTGGTTGCTGTCGGCCACTTCCCTTTGGGCGAGAAGCGTGCGTTCCTCTTCGGTGGAAAGCTCGGCTTCCAGTTCCAGGGTGCGGTCGCGCACTGAGGAGAGTGACGCGATGAGCTGGTCAATTCTCTCTCCTGCATCCTGGAGTTCCTCTTCCCTCGCCGTGAGTGCCTCGCCCGTCCGCTCCTCCGCCTCGCGGGACTGCTGGAGCAGGAGAGCAAGGCGTTCGAGTTCGCTGCGTTCCGTTGCGAGAGACTGCGTGAGTTCCTGCTCTCTGCCCTGTGATTCCTCGAGACTGGCCTCGGTCCGGCTGAGCTCTGTCTCGCGGTCAGCGAGCGTGGTTGTCATCAGGTCAAGCGCGCTTTCCCGTTCGACGAGGGCGGCCACCATCCGTTCGAGCTCACTCTCCCGTTCGGCGAGGGTGGCTCGCGTCTCGCCAAGATCGGATTCCCGTTCGGCGAGCGTGGTGCGCGTCAAGCCAAGCTCGGTTTCCCGTTCGGCGAGAACGGCTTGCGTCTCGCCGAGTTCGTTGTCGCGGTCAGCAAGCGCGGTTCGTGTCTGCGTGAGTTCGGCGTCCAGGTCTGCCAGACGGCGCTCGAGTTCCGCTTCAAGGATCTGAGCCTCTTCCAGAACCAGCAGCATGCGTCCGACGTCACCCTCGAGATTGCGCCGCACCTGCTCGAGGGCATCGATGTCGCGCTGCAGGCTGGCGAGTTCAGCAGACCGGCGCGCCAGGGCGTCCTTGCTGGCTGCCGCATCGTCGCGCGTGCTGTCGAGATCCTCTCCCATCAGTTCGAGGCGCGCCCGCGCGTCGTCAAGTTCCCGTTCGCTGGCGAGCACCCTCGTCTCGAGAGCCGAACGTTCTGCTTCCAGCGCATCGCGCTCGCTCGACAGGAGGGCGAGCGAGCGGTTCGCGTCGTCCCGGGCTGCCGCTGACTGCTGAAGCTCTGCCGAGAGCTGTGTCAGCTGTTCGCGGATCGTCGCATTGTTGCCGCGTTCCAGGGACAGCATGTCGGTGAGTTCATTGACCCGAGCCTGCAGCCGGCTCAGTACCTGATCCTGGCCGGTCAGGGCGGCTCCCTGGAAGAGCTGTGCAATCATGAAGACCGACAGGGCGAAGATCAGTACCATCAGCAGCGCTGACAGGGCGTCGACAAATCCTGCCCAGGTCTCACCACCCGACTGCAAACGGCGGCCGCGGGAGGCCATGGACCTAGGTGCCTCCGTCGTCGGAGCGTGCCGCCGCGATGGTGCGTGCCAGCAACCTGATTTCCGAGCGCACGTCGTTGGCGATGGCACTCCGTCCCGAAGCGGTCTCCTCGACGAGGCGGCCTATGGCATCGTCGAGATTGCGAAGATGCATCCGGCTGGCTTCGTCGAAAGCGGTGCTCTTCTGGGTCTCGATCAGGTTCTGGATGACCACTTTGAGATCCGCCAGGCTCTCGATCAGCGTGCCGAGCTGTCTCTGTTCGGCTCCGATGCGGTCGACCATGGAGACGAGCCTGTCCGTGAGCGTGGAGATCTTCTCGTCGATCTGCCTGTGGTTCGCGAAGTTCTTGTCGAGGGTGATGTTGAGGCGGTCGAGGCTCTCGGCGGTCTGCTCAAGGAGGGCGCTGACGTAGGCCGGTGCGTCACCGCCTTCCGGTGTGTCCCCGTCGCCGCGTCCCGAATGGAGCCGTGTCACCGATGACAGCCACTCCTCCAGTTCGTTGTAGAACCGGTTGAGGGCTTGGCCGGACTGCAGGTCGAGAAAGCCGAGGATCAGGGACCCGGCAAGTCCGAAGAGTGATGAACTGAAGGCCGTTCCCATGCCTGACAGCGGCGACGCCATGCCTTCCTTGAGGCTCTCGAAGAGACCGACAATGTCCTGTCCAGGATCGAGATTGAGCGTGGTGAGCGTTGTGCTGACTCCGCCGATGGTCTTGATGAGACCCCAGAATGTTCCCAGCAATCCCAGAAAGATGAGGAGACCGATGAGGTACCGCGAAATTTCGCGGGATTCGTCGAGTCTGGCGCCGATGCTGTCGAGGATCGAGCGCGTCGACGTCGGGGTGAGGCTGAACTGCGCACCGGAAGACCGGCGCTTGCCGAGCATGGCGGCCATCGGCACGAGCAGCCGGGGGGTTGTCTGGATGCGCAGATGCGGTTTGCGAAAACTGTCGATCCAGGCAACTTCCCGGTAGAGCATCTGCGGTTGCCGGAAGATGTAGAGGATGCCGAACAGGAGAACGCCGAGAATCAACCCGTTGAGCAGGGGGTTCGCCTGGAAGGCGACGAGCAGCGTTGCTGACAGGAAGCCGGTGATCAACAGCACAACGAGGAGGAACGCGGCCATCCTGATGATGTAGCGGTTCGGGCGCGTCATGCGATGCTCCACATCAACCCGATATGCTCCGGATTGCCGGCTCGTCCCACCGTGACGTCGCCGGCTACCCTCACAGGTGTGGTTACCATGTCCGTGAGTGTGTCGTCCATTGATCACCGCGAGGTGGCGGCATTGTGTCAGGCAAGTGAGCGGAGCATGTGCCCGTGGATCCCTGGATTCCCGGCGAGAACCGAAGGTGGTGCGGCGCCAGGCGGACTGCCATCGAGGCGGGTGACGAGACCTCCCGCTTCCTGGATCAGGATGGTGCCGGCTGCCAGACTGTCCGGATCGGCGCCGTCCGCCCAGTAGCCGTCAAGCCTGCCGCCTGCCAGCCAGGCGAGATCGAGTGACGGAGCGCCAAGGCAACGCAGCCGTGGACCCTGTTTCAGCAGGCGGGCGATACCGAGGGCACTCGGCACTCCGTCGCCGTGGGCAAGGACGCTCCCGGAGAGTGACCTGGTTCCGGACACCCGCAGTCGCCGTGATCTCATGAAGGCGCCGTGTCCCCGTTCGGCCCAGAAGAGTTCGTCCCTCAGGGGATCGAGGACGACGCCGGCGACGATTTCGCCGGTCATCTCGACCGCGACCGCAACGGAGGTATGGGGAATGGCGTGGACGAGGTTGTTCACACCATCAAGCGCACTGACGATCCAGCGGCTGCCCTTCGCCGGGCTGTCGAAGGAGAAGTCCGGACGGGCGTGAGCGAGTTCCCGTTTGATGGTCTCGGCCGAGCGACGCCTGGATGCCTCGACGAACTGCGCCGCGCCCGCCTTCGACGACACCAGGTTGTCGGCCTCGTTGTAGTCCCGGATCAGGGCGACGGCGGCCTTCGACGCCGCCTTCGCCATGACGGTGATGAGGGGCGATTGATAGGCCAAGACTGCCGTTCAGTCCTTCGCGCGTTCCCGGTAGGTCGCATCCACGGTGTTGACCACCACCCTGACACCGGTCTCGATGTGTGGTGGAACCATGATGCGCAGTCCGTTCTCGAGGATGGCGGGCTTGTAGGACGACGCGGCTGTCTGTCCCTTGACCACTGCTTCGGTTTCGGCAATGGCGAGAACGACGGTCTCCGGCAGGGAGACTCCGACAACCTCGTCTTCATGGGACTGGATCATGACCTCCATGCCATCCTGGAGGAAGGCTGCGCTGGAACCCAGCATGTCACGGCTGATGATCGTCTGCTCGAAGGTCTCGGAGTTCATGAACGTGAAGGAATCCGCATCGGCAAAGAGGAACTGGTGCGGCGTGTCCCAGAGCCTCACCCGTTCCACGGACTCCGACGACCGGAACCGTTCGTTGAGCTTCGTGCCGTCGCGGATGTCCTTGAGTTCCACCTGGAGGTAGGCGCCACCCTTGCCGGGCTGGGTGTGCTGGATCCTGGTGGCGACCAGGAGCCGGTCCTTGTGGTGGATCACCATGCCAGGACGGATCGCGTTGCCGTCGATCTTCATGACATCACTGCCTGATGTTGGGAGTTTCGAGCGGCGCGGACGCTAGCACCACCCCCTGTCCAAGGCAAGAACGCGGACCTCGCGTTCACGAGTTCCCGGACCGGATGCCCACTCTGCGACAGGTTCGTTCCTGCGAGCGGTTCATCAAGACCCGGTTGGCGAACGACAGTGCTGCAACGCACATCTGCATCATCGTTTCTCTGCAGGCGACATCCCGGGGGGCGCTTCCACCAACCTGGGTCATCGATGAACTCATGCACTGCTAGGGCCGGAGTCACTTCGCCCGGTACCTGAAGGCCACGGAGTGAGAAGGTGCGATCCATCGGTTGTCCGGACCGTCTCTGTCCGGCGCCTTCCCGCGTTTACGATGTGCTCGTCGTATGTCAACAGTCTCGTCACCTAGATCGGACCCGGACTGGTGTGAGAGATGACGGTTCGGCGGGGTGGCGACAGGCGCTTCATCCTTCTTTTCCAGGAGCGGGCAGTTCGTGGTGGAATGTGCCGCCGCATGCCCTGGTCATGTCGGCGATGCGGGCGACGATCGAAGGCTCGCCCTTGAGGTGGATGTCGCGCCAGCCCAGGCGCAGCGCGAGCATGGCGTATCCGGCATCGGGGCCGCAGTCGATCAGCGCACGCACGGAAGGGGTGCCGGCGCCCGCCTGGCGCACCATTTCCAGAAGATAGCCCGGTCCCAGCCGGGCACAGGCCCCCGGTGCGGTGACAAGCAGGATCTCCCGGTCGCACTGCCGAGCCTCCGACACGGCCGTGCGGGCTTCCTCCAGGGTTTCGACGACGCGGGGTGTCAGGCCGCCTCCAGCGCCACGAGTCCGGGAAGAGGTGTCCCCTCGAGCCATTGCAGGAAGGCGCCGCCCGCCGTAGAGACGTAGGAGAATCCGGCCGTGGCGCCGGCGTGTGTGAGGGCCGCTGCCGTGTCACCGCCACCCGCCACCGAGAAGACCGATCCGCACCGCGTGAGGTCCGCAATCGCGCGGGCGAGATCGACGGTTCCCTTGTCAAAGCCGTCGCGTTCGAACATCCCCATGGGCCCGTTCCAGACCACGGTCCTGCACCCTTCGACGAGGCGCGAGACTGCCGCCACGGTCAGCGGTCCGACATCGAGAATCCGTGCGTCACGAGCGATGGCTTCAAGGCCGCAGGTCACTGGTCGGCCATCTTCCTCGACGACGGCATCGACAGGCAGGTGGACGGCATGACCGCGATCGCGGGCCGATCTCATGATGCGATCGGCGATGCCGGTCATGTCGGCCTCGTGGAGCGAGGCGCCGATCCCGGTGCCTTGCGCGGCAAGGAAGGTGTTGGCCATGGCGCCGCCGACGACGAGATGGTCCGCCCAGCGCGACAGATGCTCCAGAATGGCGAGCTTGGTGGACACCTTGGCTCCGCCGACCACGGCGGCAACGGGGCGCACCGGATGACTGAGCGCCCGGCCAATGGCGTTCACTTCCTCCTCCATGAGACGCCCGGCACAGGATGGCAGCAGGCGTGCCAGGGACGTGACCGAGGCATGGGCGCGGTGACTGACCGAAAAGGCGTCGTTGACGCAGATGTCGCCAAGGGCGCCGAGGGCACGGGCGAAGTCGCGATCATCAGCCTCCTCTCCCGGATGGAAGCGGAGATTCTCGAGCATGGCGACGTCACCCGGTCCGGTCGAGGCAATGGTGTCCGCGGCGCTGTCACCTATCGTGTCGGTGGCGAAGGCTACCGGACGACCAAGGGCATCCGCGACCGCCGCGGCGACGGGAGCGAGCGACAGGGAGGGATCGGGCCTGCCCCCCGGCCTGCCGAGGTGGGCCAGAATGATCGTGCGGGCGCCGGCGTGTGCGAGTTCCCGTACGGTGGCAAGGCCCCTTTCGATCCGTTCGCTTCCCGTGACACGTCCACCGTCGATGGGCACGTTGAGGTCGAGGCGCAACAGAACCCGCCTGCCGGCAGGAGTGATGTCATCAAGTGTGCGCAAGGTGCCCACGGCCGGGCAGGGTGTTCTCCTAGAGGAACCTGGCGAGCGCCGCTGCCGTGTCGCTCATCCGGTTCGAGAATCCCCATTCGTTGTCATACAAGGAGAGCACCCTGACAAAGCGTCCGTCGATGACCTTGGTCTCGCCGAGATCGAAGACGGAACTTGCGGGGTTGTGGTTGAAATCACTGGAAACGAGTGGCTCGTCATTGACCGCGAGAATGCCCTTGAGACGGCCGCGGGCCGCCTTGCTGACGGCACGGTTGACGGCCTCCACAGTGGTCTCCTCCGGTGCCTCGAACTTGAAATCGACGAGACTGACATTGGGCGTGGGAACCCGGATCGACGTGCCGTCGAGCTTGCCTTCGAGCTCCGGCAGCACCAGGCCCACGGCGCGGGCAGCGCCGGTCGAGGTGGGAATCATGGACGCCGATGCGGCGCGTGCCCGGCGTGGATCGGCATGCAGGGTATCGACGGTTCGCTGGTCCCCGGTGAAGGCATGAATGGTTGTCATGAACCCGTGACGGATGCCGACCGCCTTGTGAAGCACGGCGGCGACCGGCGCCAGGCAGTTCGTGGTGCACGAGGCGTTGGAGATCACATCGTGCGCCTTGCGAAGCTTGCCGTGATTCACCCCGTAAACCACGGTGAGGTCCGCTCCCTGTGCCGGCGCGGAGATCAGGACCTTGCGGGCGCCGGCTTCGAGGTGCTGTGAGGCCTTCTCGCGGGAGGCAAAGATGCCCGTGCATTCCATGACAACATCGATCTCGAGGTCGCGCCAGGGAAGCTGGGAAGGCTGTCGTTCCTGGAGCACGGCAACACTCTTTCCGTCGACCTCGAGTGTCGTGCCGCGCGCCGAAACCTCACCCGGGTAGGTGCCATGGACGGTGTCGTACTTGAGGAGATGAGCGTTGGCCTCGGCGGTGCCCAGATCGTTGATGGCCACGAACTCAACGTCGTCGCGTCCCGATTCCATCGCGGCACGAAACACAAGGCGGCCGATACGGCCAAATCCATTGATGGCAACGCGAACCGCCATACCTTCCTCCAGGACAAACGGGGGCCCTGTCCTACCTGTTTCCAGGTCGGCCGGTCAACGCATCCCTCGTCAGAGACGCTGTATGACTGACTCGACGACGGCTTGAGGCGTGATGCCGAAGTGCTCGTAGAGTGCCCCGGCAGGCGCCGATTCTCCAAAACCGCTGACGCCTACAAACCCGCCTTCCTCGCCGATGATGTCCGTCCATCCGAAGGGCAGGGAAGCCTCGACGGCAACTGTCACCCGGTCGCGCGGGATGAGGGCGGCGCGGTCGGCCGGATCCTGATTCCTGAAGAGTTCCTGGCACGGCATTGACACGATGCGCACGCCGACCCCGTCATCCTCGAGAACACGACCTGCCTCGATGGCGATCGCGACCTCCGATCCACTGGCAACGATGGTCGCCTGGTGCGTCGCCACCGCCTCGCGAATCACGTAGGCGCCCGTGCTGCAGGGATTGCCGGGAAGGGGTTCATGCCTCGCCTGGGGCAGACCCTGTCGGGAGAGTGCGATCACCGATGGCGTCGTCTGCGACGTCAGGGCCAGCTCCCAGCACTCGGCGGTCTCGATGGCATCCGCCGGACGGAAGACTTGCAGGTTGGGAATGGCCCTCAGGCTGGCGAGGTGTTCCACCGGCTGGTGTGTCGGCCCGTCCTCGCCAAGTCCGATCGAGTCGTGTGTCATCACGTAGATGACACGCTGCTGCATGAGGGCGGCAAGGCGGATGGAGGGGCGACAATAGTCAGTGAAGGCAAGAAAGGTCCCGCCGTAGGGGATGAGTCCGCCATGGAGGGCCATGCCGGTCATGGCGGCGGCCATCGCGTGTTCGCGGACTCCATAACGAACGTAGGTTCCGGAGTAGTTCCCGGCGGTGATGTCGGCCATCGCGCCTGCGCGCGTGTTGTTGGAGCCGGTGAGGTCTGCCGATCCGCCGATCATCTCGGGCAGTGCTTCGGTCAGGCGGTCAAGCGCCAGTTCACTCGCCTTGCGGGTGGCGACGCGGACCGGTTCGGCAAGCAGGCGGGAGACATGCTCGGCCGTGACATCGCGGACCCGGTCGTCGATGTCGCCGGCCATGCGCCGCTCGAACTCCCGGCGCATGGTGGCATCCAGTGAATCGAACTTCCGTTGCCACTCCTCGTGGAGAGGAGCGTTGCGCCGCCCCGTCTCTCTCCAGGAATCGAGAATGTCACCGGGAATGACGAAGGGATCGGCCTCCCAGGCGAGTTCGCTGCGTGCCGCGGAAACCTCTTCCGCGCCCAGGGGAGAGCCGTGGGACGCCGCCGTTCCCGCCTTGCCTGGAGAACCGAAACCGATGACGGTGCGGCAGGCGATGAGACTTGGACGATCACTGTCGAGGGCCCGTCCCAGAGCACCGGCGATCGCCTCTCCGTCATGACCGTCCACGCTTTCCACCGCCCAGTTCAGGGCCCTGAAACGCGCCAGGGTGTCATCGGAGACGGCCAGCGAGGTCGGCCCGTCGATCGAGATGCCGTTGTCGTCGAACAGCACGATCAGGCGGTTGAGTGCGAGGTGGCCGGCCAGAGAGGCGGCCTCGTGGCTGATTCCCTCCATCAGGCAGCCATCGCCGGCGATGACCCAGGTACGGTGGTCGACGACATCGCCGAAGCGGTCCGCCATGATCCTTTCGCCCAGCGCCATGCCGACGGCGTTGGCGAAACCCTGACCGAGCGGTCCGGTGGTGGTCTCTATGCCCGAACTTGCGCCGTATTCGGGGTGGCCCGCGGTACGGCTCCCCAGCTGCCTGAACCTGCGGATCTCGTCCAGGGTCATGTCGGCGTACCCCGAAAGATGGAGCAATGCGTAGAGCAGCATGGATCCGTGGCCCGCCGAGAGAACGAAGCGGTCCCGGTCAGGCCACCCCGGATGCCTGGGATCGAACTTCAGAAATCTGGTGAAGAGCACGGTGGCAACGTCCGCCATGCCCATGGGCATGCCGGGATGGCCACTGGCTGCTGCCTCGACAGCATCCATGGCAAGGGCCCTGATGGCGTTTGCCATTCTGCGTTGTGTGATCCGCTCCACCGATTGCCCGTCCATCAGGATCGTGAACCCCTCGCTGCCTTCCCCGTGCCTGGTGGCATCGCGACCCTACATAAAGAGTGGAGGGAACCGGGACAAGGTCCGCCACGTCATGGCATTCTGCAACGCCTGTCTTTATCGGCGTGCTCCATGGCGCTATTGTCGCCCCGACTTCGGACCAGGGGCGAACATGGCTTCACGGGACAAGACGTTGATGAGGCTGGATAAGGCCGTCAAGCGACTGGAACGTGCCCTCGACCTGTCGCAGGATGCACGCGAAGGAGTCAAGCAGGGCCAGCTTCAGGGGGGACCCGGCGATGCCGGGGACAGGATGAGGCAACTCGAAGAGAAGCTGAAGACGGCGGATTCCCGCCTGGGATCCGTGATTTCGGAACTGAAAACGATGTTGGAGCGCGGTGATGCCCCAGGTGACGGTACTGATCAACGGTCATGAGTACGACGTAGCCTGTGGCAAGGGACAGGAAAGACGCACCTGCGAGCTTGCCGACTATGTTGACAGCAAGATAAAGCAGCTCGTCGGCCAGCTCGGCAATCTCGGCGATCAGCGCTTGCTGCTTCTGGCGTCGCTCCATCTTGTCGATGAACTCTGGGATTACCAGGAGGCTGGAGCCAAGGGGACAACGAAGGCGGTCGAGGCACGCAGGGCCGATGCCATCGATGCGCTGGCGGAGCGGATCGAGCGCGTGGCCGAGCGCATCGAGGGGGGCACCTGACGCCCGGTCCGGCAGGCCCCGCAGCGCACCGCGCGTGAAGGTTCCGCGGCGACATCGCGAAATTCCCTGTATCCATCGGCCGAGGACCGGTTCTATAAGGGAACCGGGGCGGATGTCTGCCCGGCAGGTTGTCACATCAATCCCCGGGGCCAATGCACATCATCCGGGAGCTGTCCCTGGCGGGGGTGTGCCCCCGTTATCACGGCGCCCACCTGCACACGCAGGCCACGGAGGAGTGCCCATGGGACAACGGCGCGGGTGGTGCCGCCCCTGATGGACGAGAAGGCGCTGCAGCGCAGGCGCTGCATGGAGATGAGGAGGCAACTTCATGCCTCCCTCGTCGATGCCGGCGAGAGGGCATGCCGTCACTTCCTGTCCGCGATCGGATTTCCCGCCGGCGCCGCCGTGTCCGCCTACATTCCTGTCAGTTCGGAGTTCGACGTCCTGCCGCTCGCCAGGGCCGCCCATGCAGGTGGGCACGAGGTCGGCATGCCCGTTGTCGTGGCAAGGAACCGGCCCCTGGCCTTTCGGGCCTGGGCCCCGGGAGACAGGCTGGAGCCCGGCGCCTGGAACATTCCGGTCCCGCCCGTCGATGCACCACCGGTGATCCCGCGTCTTCTTCTCGTGCCGATGCTGGCGTTCGATTCGAGAGGATACCGTCTGGGCTATGGTGGCGGGTTCTATGATCGCACTCTCCAGGGGCTCAGACGCAGCGGCCGGCCGATCACCGCCGTGGGTGTGTGTTATGCCGGCCTCGAGGTCGACGCGGTGCCCCGCCAGACCCATGATGTCCGTCTCGACTGGATCGTGACCGAGGAAGGTGCGCGGTCAACCGGATTGACCACCCCAGGGGGAGAAGAAAGATGACCGACGCTGGAGCAACCAGGATCGTCAGCGACTTGCCGTGCCATGTGAAGGAGATCGAGCATGTCTGGATCCCCATGGCCGACGGGGCGCGCCTGTCGGCGCGCATCTGGATGCCAGACGATGCCGAAGACAACCCGGTGCCCGCGATCCTCGAGTACATTCCCTACCGCAAGCGCGATCACACGCGCGTCGGGGATGACCCCCGGCACCACTACTGGGCCGGGCACGGCTATGCCTGTGTGAGGCTCGACATTCGCGGGACCGGCGAGTCGGAAGGTCTCATCTCGGATGAGTACGCACGCCAGGAACAGGACGATGCCGTGGAAGCGATCGCCTGGATTGCCGCCCAGCCCTGGTGCAGCGGCCGTGTCGGCATGACGGGCATCTCGTGGGGCGGTTTCAACAGCCTGCAGGTGGCCGCGCGCCGGCCCCCCTCCCTGAAGGCTATCATCACCCACTGTTCGACCGATGACCGCTACAGCGACGATGTGCACTACATGGGTGGGTGCCTGCTGCTCGAGAACTTCTTCTGGGGATCGGCCTACCTGATGCTCATGGCGCGCTCCGGCGATCCATTGATTCAGGGGGAGAGATGGCGGGATCAGTGGCTGGAAAGACTGGAGAACCAGGAACCGGTCGCCGCCACCCTCTGGCTCGCCCACCAGCGGCGGGATGCCTACTGGAAACACGGATCGGTCTGCGAGAACTGGTCGGACATCGACTGTGCGGTCTACGCTGTGGGCGGCTGGAACGACGGTTACTCGAATGCCGTGCCGCGCATGCTCGAGAATCTCGAAGGTCCGGCCAGGGGACTCATCGGTCCGTGGGGTCACAAGTACCCCCAGGACGCCATTCCGGGACCCTCCATCGGGTTCCTTCAACAGGGCCTGCGCTGGTGGGATCACTGGCTGAAAGGCGGGGACCCGGAGTTCGCGGACGAACCCCAACTGACCGTCTGGCTGGACGAGTTCCAGTCGCCGGACGCCTGCCTGGCGCAGTCGAAGGGGCGCTGGGTGAGCGAGGCCGTCTGGCCGTCACCTGACACCGTCACCCAAACCCTCTTCCTCAACGCCGATGGCCTGGCGGCGTCAGCCGGTCCGCAAATCACCATGGACCACCGGTCTCCGGAGACTGTCGGTGTTACTGCCGGCAGTTGGTGTCCCTACGGGCTTGGCGGTTCCAGTCCCGACCTGCCGCTCGACCAGCGGGAGGACGATGCCGTATCGCTCGTGTTCGACGGTGAACCCCTCGAGGAGCGCCTGGAGATCCTCGGAGCGCCGGAACTCGTGCTCGAGATTGCGGTGGACCGTCCCCAGGCGATGGTGGTGGTTCGGCTCAACGACGTTGCGCCGACCGGAGAATCCATGCGCGTGACATGGGGCGCGCTCAATCTCTCTCATGCCCGCAGCCACGAGGAACCGTCGTCGATGACACCGGGACAAACGGTGACGATCCGCCTCAAGCTGAACGACTGCGCCCACGCCTTCAATGCGGGACACCGGGTTCGTGTCGCCGTCTCGACGAGCTACTTTCCCGTCGTGTGGCCGGCGCCGGAAGCCTTTACCCTTTCGCTCACCGGTGGTGCCGGGAGCAGGCTGATGCTGCCCGTCCGTCCCCTCAGGGACGATGATGATCCGGGGGTGGTTTTCGGCGAGGCCGAAATGGCGCCGCCTCCCGACATGACGGTCCTGGTGCCTCCCTCGTCATCGAGAAGAGTCGAGCGGGACCTCGCGAGCGGCGAACAGGTGATGCGCCTGGTGGAGGACGGAGGCGTTTGCCGCCTCGAGGCCATCGACATGAAATGCGTCGACGGCACCACGTTCGAGTACCGCATCACGAAGGGTGACCCCCTTTCGGCACGGGCGGTCTGGCACTGGTGGAGCCGCCGCAGCCGGGGCGACTGGGATGCCGGAGTCAAGGTGCGGATGGAAATCAGTTCGTCGGCGGACACCTGGCATGTGACGAGCGATCTCGAGGCCTTCGAGGGAGACCGGCGGGTCCATTCGCGTTCATGGAATCACGACATTCCAAGGGATCATTGCTGAGCGGCGAGACCGGCCAGCATGGTCTTCTCGACAGCGGTCGCCCTCTCGAAAACCATCTCCTTCCAGGTGCCAGTGTCGGGATAGAAGCAGCGCCGAATCTCCGCCTTGATGGCGCGGCCAAGGTCCGAATCGGCATCCCCGTGGTTGTGGAGCCAGCAATCCGCCATCAGGGATTCAAGGACCTCTTCAAGAGGTGAAGTGCCATATTCCAGGGTCGCCATGGTGAGGCTGGCGTGGTCTGCGGCCCTGGCGACTCCAAGATTGTTGGTGCCGGTGAGCGGCGCGGAGACCGACGTGCCGTCACTGGTCGATGTCACGGCGCCTTCACCGAACCAGTCGACCAGGCGCCGGTGACCGGGTTCACCTGTCTCGTGATCCGAAATCAGTTCACCGACGCCAAAGGGACCCAGCCCGGTGTGGTAGTCGAGGAAGGCGATGTGGCGGGCGCCCGCGGCATGCCGGCGGACGATGGAGGTGAGCGTGGTGGCCGACCAGGAGGGGGCCGATCCGCCGTAGAAGAGGCCCGGCGGGTGACTGTACTGACCGGCCGAAATGGCGCCCTGCAGGGCCATGTCCCCCCGGCGTTCGCGATAGGTCTCCATCGCTGCGTGACACGCGGCCCGCGATTCCGCGGTCCACATGTCCGGACACAAGGCCCCCTTCAGCGCCTCGTAGCCTTCGTTGGTGGCGTAGGGCTGATCATGGTCGACGTGATTGCGGTTGAGATCGATGTTTTCGTGGGTCACGCGGCGCAACCAGGAGAATCCGAAGGGATTGATGGCGTGGATCAGGACAACGGCAAAGTCGTCGTCCCGATCGTCGTAGAGGCCTGATGCAAGGGCGCCGGTCTGCACTCCCGAACCGCAGAATCCCTCGACACCGTGGGTGGCCGACATGGTCATGAAGACCCGTCCGGCGTCGTCGGGACCCAGGCGCGCGACATCCGTGGCCAGGATCTCCCCGTCCCGGCCTCGTCTGGGATGGAGGTGCTGGTCGACTTGGGCACCTCGCAAGAGGCAGACATCGAGAAAGGCCTGGCGCGCTTCACGATAGGTTGCGGAAAAGAACTGTTCAGGATGCATCGCCGGCCCCGGTGCTGCTGTCACGGGGTCGCACGGTAGCACCGGCTCTTGCCGGCGAACACGCGTTTTCCCGCACGTGTTCCCTGACGCAGTCGATGGCCTGGTCCAGCGTGAGCCGCCGGACCTCCACCCCTTCCGGGAAAGCGCTCACCATGCGCGACGGCAAGCGCGGATCGAGGAGCACGAAGACGCCACGGTCATCCATCCGTCGCACGAGGCGGCCGAAGGCCTGGCGCAACCTCAACCGCGTGATGAGATCGTTCCACTGCAGGTCCCCGAAGGCGGCATGTCGGGCCCTGTGCAGCAGATCCGGCCGTGGCCATGGCACCCTGTCGAAGACGATGAGACGCAGGGAGCGACCGGGGACATCAACGCCGTCGCGCACGGCATCGGTGCCGAGCAGGCAGGAATCCTCCTCGGCGCGAAAGATGTCCACGAGGGTCCCGGTATCCATGGCGTCGACGTGCTGCGCGTAGAGAGGCAGCCCTGCCTCCTGGAGGGGAAGGGCGATGCGTTGCTGGATACGTCTCAGGCGCCTGATCGCCGTGAAGATTCCGAGACCTCCTCCTCCGGAGGCCATGAAGAGATCGCGAAAGGCGATACTGACCCTCACCTCGTCCTGGCGCGGAACGTCCGTGACGACGATCACCCGGGTAAGTTCCGGGTAGTCAAACGGCGAGGAGATGGCGGAACAGGCCGGTGGATCGGCGAGATGGCGCAGACCGGTCCGCAGGCCGGCCGTGAGCCAGGATCCTTCGCCTGTCTGCGGGTGGTCACGCGCATCGCGCAGTGTCGCCGAGGTGATGACGATGCCATGGGTCTTCGATGCGACATTCTCGGCAAAGGGCAAACCCGGATCGATCCAGTGACGGTGCATGCCCGTATCGAATTCGCGGCCGTCGATGCGGTTGATCGACAGGCAGTCGTGGTACTCCGCAGGGGTCTCTGCACCCAGGGTCTCGAGCATGTGCCGCCACTCGGCAATGACGTCGACACCGCGAAGACGGATGCCCCGGATCGTCGCCTCCATGCGCTGCTCTGTGTGTTCCTCGAGGCGGTCCTTCAGGCGGATCAATTCCTCGCCCAGATGTCCCATGAGATCCGACAGGGGCCGCTCAAGGGCGCCCAGCGCTTCGTGGAGGTCGATGGCCGCCGCAAGGAGTGGTTCAGGAGGACAATCGGCCAGGCATTCCAGGCTGTAGTGGCCCCGGGAGTCCCCGGTCCGGTCCAGCACCTGGCTGCGTACCAGGAAGAAGAAGGCTTCCGCCTTCCCCTTTGGGGCGCCGGCGGCGAACCGGTCCGGCCAGCCCGGCGCCGGCAGCACGGTGGCGGCGCGCGCGATATCGGCGACGAGTGCGCGACCGTCATCACCGATGAGATCCCGAACCCTCTGCATGAGGCCTCGGGCCCGCGACTGGCGGCTTCCCGCGCCAAGCAGCCAGCGGCGCAGATCCTCTGCCTCGCGGCAGGTGAGTTCGGTGGCGAACACCCGGTCGGCCGCATCAAAGAGATGGTGCCCCTCATCGAAGACGTAACGCGTCGGGGCATGGGGATCGCCTTCGCTGCTGTGCCAGGCCTGCAGCAGGCTGAGCGCGTGATTGGAGACGACAATGTCGGCATGGTGCGCCCGGCGCACGGACCCTTCGATGAAGCACTTCCGGAAATGGTCGCAGGCGCTGTAGATGCACTCGCCGCGGCGGTCCGCGAGATCCATGGTTCGCCGGTACCCGAGCAGTTCGAGAAGCCAGCCGGGCAGGGAGCCACCCTGCATGTCGCCATCGGACGTGGTCTGAATCCAGCGTCCGATGAGACCGAGACGGACCGTGTCCTCGAGCGAACCTCCACGGCGGTTGACCGCATCGGCGAAGTTGAGCAGGCACAGGTAGTTCTCGCGGCCCTTGCGCACCACGACTCGCCGCCGTCTGGTTTCGCCCTCCGGGATGAGCCGGTCGAGTTCCTGGTTGATCTGGCGTTGCAGGTTCCTGGTGTAGGTACTGATCCAAACGGTGCCGCGGTTCTTTTCTGCCCACAGGCTGGCCGGTGCGATGTATCCGAGGGTCTTGCCCACACCTGTGCCTGCCTCCGCCAGCACCGCGCCGATCGCACCCGGCTCCCGGCGCGGGGCGAAGCCGGGTATCAGCGACTGTGCATATCGGATCTGTCCGGGCCTGTCCTCGGCATCGACTCCGAGAAGTGATACCAGTCGTGATGCCACGTCGTCGCTGGCGATGGCTTCGGTGAGTGGGGGTGGCCGTGGTTCCCTGTCGGACCATTCCTGGCGGGCGGACCAGACATCGAGACTGCCTTTCGCATCGGGCGCCAGATCCAGTGCAGCGGCGACATCTCCTCCCCAGGGCCAGGCGCAGTCGGCCATGACGGCCGCGATGGCAGTCGCCTCGTCCCTCGTCTCGCTGTCGAACGCCGACAGTTCGTCGAGCAGAAGGGTGGCGCAGGTCCGCAGAGCCATCGCCTGATCAGCCATGTCGCGGGGCAGGCCGGCGCCGAGTGCCCGGGCGACGCCGAATGGCGTGGGGACGACAAAGGAGCCCGGGCGCACGAATGCAAGGACTTCCAGGATGTCGAAGGCCGGCAGGTGGCGGGTTGCGGTGCGCCCGCCGGTGGCCACGGCGTGGCACAGCAGGGGCACGGCACCGCTCTTCCACCTTTGGCCGGCCTCTTCGCGCTCGATTTCCTCGATGACACCGTCAGCGGTCAGCCAGACGGCGCTGGCAGCACCCGCCACGAGTGTCGGCGCCTCGGCCCAGGTCATGGCGCGGTCAGTCACATGCGAGCTTGCCGCGGATGAGGGCGAGGGTTTCGCTGCGTCCGTAAAGGGCCATGAAACTGCCGAAACGCGGCCCGGAGGGCTGGCCGAGGAGAACCTCGTAGAGTGTTGCGAACCAGGTTCTCAGCGGTTCGAAGCCATGATCCCGCCCGGTGGCATAGGTCTCGCTCTGAAAGTCCTCGCCGGTTGCCGTTTCGGGAAGTGTTTCCAGGCGGCCGGCGAGGTCGGCAAGGGCATCCCGTTCCTTCTCGTCGGGAACGCGATAGTGCTTCTGCTCCCTCACCACATCCCGGTAGTAGTGGACGGCGAGGCGCGCCAGGCGGTCGAGCAGGGGATGGGTTTCGGGTGAGGTTCCGGGAAGATAGCGGCTGATGAAGCCCCACAGGATGGCCTCGTCGTCGGCATTGCAGACACTGGCGAGATTGAGAAGCACCGCATAGGAAAGAGGCTGTTCCTCGGCCGGCGGATCGCCGGCGTGGATGTGCCATACCGCGTTGGCAAGGCGCTCGTCATGGTCCTGCCGGTGGTAGAGTTCAAGGTGCCGCGCGTGCTCGTCGACGTGACGCGGGATGACGTCGAAGTAGAGGCGCTTGGCCGTACGCGGCTTGGTATACATGAAGAGGGCAAGACTCTCCGGAGTGCCGTAGCGCAGCCATTCGTCGATGGTGAGGCCGTTGCCGCGGGACTTCGAGATCTTCTCGCCGTTCTGGTCAAGGAAGAGTTCGTAGTTGAAACCCTCTGGCGGCCTGCCGCCAAGGGCCCTGCAGATGCGCCCCGAGATGGTCACCGAATCGATCAGGTCCTTGCCGGCCATTTCGTAATCGACGTCCAGGGCATGCCAGCGCATGCCCCAGTCCGGCTTCCAGTTGAGCTTGCAGTGCCCTCCCGTGACCGGAACCTCCGCCCTGGTCCCGTCCTCGTCCTCGAAGACGATCGTTCCCTTTCCGGGATGGCGCTCGAGGAGAGGCACGTAGAGGACCCGGCCGCTGACCGGAGAGATCGGCAGGAAGGGCGAATAGGTCCTGCGGCGCTCCTCCCTCAGGGTCGGCAGCATGATGTCCATGACAGCGTCAAACCGCTCGAGGACGCGCAGGAGGGCCTCGTCGAAAGCGCCTGACCGGTACATGTCGGAGGAACTCACGAACTCATAAGTGAAGCCGAAACGGTCGAGAAAGGACCTCAGCATCGCGTTGTTGTGGTCCCCGAAGCTCGCATGGCTGCTGTCGAAGGGATTGGGGATTCTCGTCAGCGGGTGGCCGATGTAGCGCGCCATCATCTCCTGTTCCGGGATGTTGTCCGGCACCTTGCGCAATCCGTCCATGTCATCGGAATAGGCGAAGAGACGTGTCGGCACGTCCGACATCAGCGAGAAGGCATGGCGCACCATGCTGGTGCGGACGACCTCGCCGAACGTGCCGATATGGGGCAGGCCCGACGGCCCGTAGCCTGTCTCGAACAGCACGTAGCCCTTACTGGGGGTACGGCCCCCCAGCCTTCCCAGGAGTTTCCGCGCCTCCTCGAACGGCCAGGCCCTGATGGCGCGGGCCTGTTCTTCAGACAACTCCACCAACGAAGAACCTCCTCCAAATGTGCCCGGAACCTATGTCCGGACGCCACCGTTCGCAAGACAGGCAGCAAGGGCCCTGACGGTCCCGGAAGTGGCCCGGATCGCCGCACGACCGGTCAGGGTTGAGTCATCGGAATACGAAACCGCAGCAGGCCTGTCTGACGTTGCAGGCGCGGGTGGCATCGTGAACGAACGAGGCTGGGGGTCCGCGCCGTCAACTGGTGGCCGGAGCCTGCGGGATGGCCGGCAGGCGGTGCCAGTCGGCGAAGGGGATGTCGCGGCCCGGAAAGGCCGGTGAGCGGAAGGGCCATGCGGTGGTGATCCAGTCTCTGACCGTGGTGTAGAGCGCGTCATCGAGGCCACTGTCGAGTTCGTCGGCCCGGACCCACATCGTTACCTTCGCGTCGTGGTCGCGCTTGAGTGTCGGCATGATGTAGACGCAGCCCAGGCAGCGGCTCTCGTCGGGAGTCATCATCGTATAGGCGAAGGACAGGCGCAGGGTGAATTCGCGCTGGTGCCAGCCGAGATCGACGAGGTCATCCTCCAGGCTGAGTCCGGCGGGCCAGTCACTGCCACCCTCCTGCGAGTAGGTCGAGCGCAGGTGATCGACGCTTGACATGACAGCGTCGTAATCCCTGACAAGATCGTTCACCGTCAGCATGCGCAGACGGAAGCGGGGATGTTCGAACGTCACCGGGACGTCGAAGTCGTCGGGTACGAGGCGCGGTCGATCATGCACGGTTCGAAGACCTCCTTGAGGGCTGACTGAGGGATGTGGCGCCAAGAAAGCGGCCGAGACGTGCGAGTGCGGTGGCGAGCGCCGTGCGCCGCCCCTTGCCCTCGACGACACCAGGCTCCCACCACAGGCCCTCGACTGCCAGTTCGCCGGTCGAGCGATGAAACTTCATCGAGGCACGTCCGGTCAGGCGATCTCCCTCGAGAATCGGCAGCACGTAGTAGCCGTAGCGCCGTTTCGCCCTGGGAACGAAGGCTTCGAAGCGGTAGTCGAAGCCGAACAGGCGCAACGCACGGCGGCGGTCGCGCAGCACCGGATCGAATGGGCTCAGGAACCGCATGGTCGAAGGTGAAGAGCTGAGCTGGGCGAGGGTGTCCTCGATATGGGTCCATGCGAGTGAGTTCTTCGGAGCGCCATTGCCCACTCCCTGAACCTCGATTGTCATCAGACGGTGCCGGTTGGCGTCGACCCACTGCCTGGCCTCGTTCGGGGACACGGCGTTCCAGAAGGCGGCAATCTCCCCTGGTGTTGCGGTGCCCAGGCGATCGAGAGCCGATGAACAGGCCCAGTCGAGATGTTTCCCGGCCGACACGTCCTGGTTGAGAACATGGCCGGGTATCACTCGCTCGGTAAGATCGTACACCTTCTGAAAGTTCTGCCGCCGCACTACCTGGATGATTCCCTTCCACCACAGGTATTCCAGGGCTGCCTTGGCCGGCTTCCAGCCCCACCAGGGCTCACTCTGCTCACCTGCTTCGCCATCGAGTTCCCGTGACATCGTCGGTCCGCGCGCGGCAATTCGGTCGAGCACGCGTGCAATGACGTGGGCGGGATCATCGCCGATGCGATCCCGGAACCAGGAGCTGTTCTCGAGATTCGCCGCCATGCGGGCAAACCGCGGCTTCCAGTAGGCGTACCATTCAAGCGGAATGGCGCTGGCATCGTGGGTCCAGTGCTCGAAGAGACGGCGCTCGTTCTCCAGAAGCGCTGCCAGATCCTCCCTGCGGTAGGTCCGGTTGCGCGAGTGGAGTGTGAGATGGTGGGCCCGTTCCACGGTGGAAATGCTGTCGAGCTGCACGAATCCCATGCGCTGGATCAATGAC
>JAJEBJ010000201.1 GCA_022822575.1 Alphaproteobacteria bacterium
CTCACTTCCCTCGCACGTTCATGCTCGCCCGCGAACTCGTTGCCCACGGGCCCACGGAGCGGGTGCTGACGGCCGAGAACCAGTTCCGCGCGCGTCAGATGTGCGAGGCCTGCGCCGGTCCCCCCCACGTCTGCGGGAGGAACGCGGCGTGATGTGGGAGGTGCTCGTCCAGCCCTTCGCCGACTTCGGTTTCATGCGGCGCGCGCTCGTGGGTTGCCTCGCGATTTCGCTGGGCGCGACGCCCGTCGGGGTGTTCCTGATGCTGCGCCGCATGAGCCTCACCGGCGATGCGATGGCCCATGCGATCCTGCCGGGCGCGGCCGTCGGCTATCTCATCGCGGGCCTCTCGCTCGGGGCGATGACCGTGGGCGGACTGATTGCGGGCATGACCGTGGCGCTTCTCGCGGGCTTCGTGACCCGAGCCACGGCGTTGCGCGAGGACGCGAGCCTCGCGGCCTTCTACCTGATCTCGTTGGCGGTAGGCGTGCTGATCGTGTCCACCCGAGGCAGCAACGTCGACCTGATGCATGTGCTGTTCGGCACCGTGTTGGCGCTCGACAACGCTGCCCTGATCCTGCTCGGCTCCATCGCGAGCGTGACACTCTTTACGCTTGCGGTGATGTTCCGGCCGCTCGTGCTCGAATGCGCGGACCCGCAGTTCCTGCGCTCGGTCAGCAGGCTTAGCACCATTGCGCATTTGACTCTTCTCGTCCTCGTCGTACTCAACCTTGTGGGCGGATTCCAGGCGCTCGGCACGCTGATGGCCGTCGGCATCATGATCCTTCCCGCCGCCGCGGCGCGGTTCTGGACGGTGAGCGTCGGCGCACTGATCGCGGTCGCGACAGCCATCGGGATCTTCTCAAGCGTGAGCGGACTCCTTCTCTCCTATCATTTCAGCCTGCCCTCCGGTCCGGCGATCATCCTTGTCGCCGGTCTCGCCTACGGGTTCTCCCTGGTCCTTGGCCCGGTCAGCGGTCTTGCCGCGCGAGCCTTCTGGGGCCGCTACCTCGAAGCCTGAAGGATGCATTAATGCCCACTCGCAGAACCTTTTTGAGCTCCGTTGCCACCATCCCCCTTCTGTCGTTCACCGTTCCGATCGCCGCACAGTCCAGCGAGCCGATCAAGGTGGTCGCTACCTTCTCGATCCTCGGCGACATGGTTAAGCGCATCGGCGGCGAGCACGTTGATGTTACGACACTCGTCGGTCCTGACGGAGACACGCATGTTTACCGGCCGACCCCTGCAGATGCCCGGGCCGTCAGCGAAGCACAGATCGTTTTCGTCAACGGACTGGAGTTCGAAGGTTGGCTGGACCGGCTGATCGACGCTGCAGAATTCGACGGTGTCCGGGTGGTGGCGACCGACGGCATCGAGCCAATTGCCTTCGAGCACGGTGAAGACGACATGCATGACGACCACGACGATCACGACGATCATGACGACATGCATGACGACCACGACGATCATGGTCATGACGATCACCATGACGAAGACGACGAAGACGATGATCACAATGACCACGATGATCATGGCCATGACGATCAAGATGACGATGATGACCACGACGATCACGATGATCATGCCGGTCAGGACGACCACGATGACCATCACCATGGCGCCTTCGACCCCCACGCCTGGCAGAGCCTCCGCAACGCCATCGTTTACGTGAACAACATTGCCGCAGCGCTGTCCGAGGCCGACCCGGCGAATGCCGGCACGTTCTACGGGAATCGCGAGGCCTATGTGGAGGAACTCGAGGCTCTCGATTCAGAAATCCGCGACATCGTTGCCCAGCTTCCCGAGCGCAACCGGACCATCGTCACGTCGCACGACGCGTTCCAGTACTTCGGTCACGACTACGGCCTGACGTTCATCGCGCCGCAAGGGCTCAGCACCGAATCGGAGGCGTCCGCACAGGATGTCGCCCGGCTCGTCGAGCAGATTCGCGAAGGGGGCATTCGGGCCGTCTTCATCGAGAACATCGCGGACCACCGCCTCCTGGAACGCATCGCCGAAGAGACAGGAGCCGTCATCGGCGGCACGCTCTATCCTGGCGCGCTGTCGGACTCTGACGGTCCGGCACCGACCTACCTCGACATGATGCGGCACAACGCGACAACGATCATGCAGGCGCTGACCCAATAGGATAAGGGCGCAATCGAGAGACCGTCATGCGGCCTTCATTCACGGCCGCGCAGTCCAGGGCTTAGCCCTCGAAGGACTGGCCGACGCGACCCTCCTGTTCCTGCCTTCCCGGGCAGGCCCTTCACCTGCCCGGTCCAACAGCCCCCGGCTGCGCGTGCGAGTTCGCCGGGGTGCGGTTGTCCGATCCGGTCGTGGGCCTGTAGTGTTTGCTGCACATTCTGGGAGGAGGAACAGTGCAGCACACGATTCGTCCGCGGCGCAGCGTTCTCTACATGCCGGGGTCCAACCCCCGGGCGCTCGAGAAGGCGAAGACACTTGCCGCAGACGCGCTCATCTTTGACCTTGAGGACGCAGTCGCTCCCGATGCAAAGGACGAAGCGCGCAGGCTCGTCTGCGAGGCGGTGGCGCAGGGCGGCTACGCGGAACGCGAGATCATCATTCGCGTCAATGGCCTGACGACGCCATGGGGGCGTGACGACATCATGCGAGCAGCAGACTCCGGCGCCCATGCCCTGCTGTTGCCGAAGGTCGAGGGCGCGGGGTACATCCGCGAGGCACTGTCCCTGATGGATGTCGCCGGAGCCCCTCAGTCCATGGCGGTGTGGTGCATGATGGAAACGCCGCTCGGCATTCTCCATGCGGAACGGATCGCCTCGGCCAGCCCCAGGATCGGCGCCCTTGTCATGGGGACTTCGGATCTCACCAAGGATCTGGGAGCGCGGCACACACCCGATCGCATCGCCATGTCCACGAGTCTTGGCATATGTGTTCTGGCGGCGCGGGCCTTCGGAATCTCGATCCTCGATGGCGTTTTCCTCGATCTCCGGGATGAAAGCGGATTCGAGGCCGCCTGCATCCAGGGCCGCGACATGGGATTCGATGGCAAGACCATCATCCATCCACGCCAGATCGAACCGGCCAACAACGTGTTCGGGCCCACTGCCGAGGACGTTGCCTGGGCGCGGCGCATCATCGATGCCCATACCGAGGGCTCGGCCAAGGGTCAGGGCGTGGTCGTGGTCGATGGCAAGTTGATCGAAAACCTCCACGTGGCGGAAGCACGGCGCACCCTTGCTCTTGCCAGCGCCATCGAACAGACGACCGCCGGTTCATGAGCACCCGCAGCGGATTTTTCCTCGAGGACTTCGACGTCGGACGGGTCTTCCGTCACGCCACGCCACGGACCATCACGGCCGGCGACCGGGCGCTTCATGTCGCTCTCACGGGATCGCGGTTCGCCATGGCTTCGGCCGATACCTTTGCCACCGCTTGCGGCTTCGCCAGGGCGCCGGTGGATGACGTCCTGGTCTTCAACATGATCTTCGGCAAGACGGTTCCCGACATCTCGGCCAACGCGATCGCCAATCTCGGCTACGCCTCGGGCCGGTTCACTGCGCCGGTTCATGAAGGGGACACGCTCGACGCCGTCTCCGAGGTGATCGGCCGGCGGGAACTCTCCAACGGCCGGTCCGGCATCGTCTGGGTGCGTTCGACCGGACGCAACCAGGACGGCAGGACCGTGCTCGACTATGTCCGCTGGGTGATGGTGAACAAGCGCGATCCGGCGAGTCCGGCGCCGGAGGCCACCGTGCCGGAGCTTGCCGATGTGGTCGATCCCTCCTCGATCGAAATCCCCGAGGAACTCGATCTTTCGGGGTACGACTGGGTTGCAGCCGGCAATGGCACGGACTGGGAATCCCTCAAGCGCGGTCAGCGGTTCGACCATGTCGACGGCATGACCATCGAGGAAGGCGAGCACCAGATGGCGACGCGCCTTTATCAGAACACGGCGCGGGTCCATTTCGATCAACACCGGTCCTCCGCCACCCGCTTCGGCCGGCGCATCGTCTACGGCGGCCACATCATCAGCCTCGCCCGCGCCCTTTCGTTCAACGGCCTTTCCCACGCCTGCCTCGTGGCCGCCCTCAACGGCGGCCGGCACACCGCGCCGAGCTTTGCCGGAGACACGATCTATGCCTGGTCGGACGTGCTGGCAAAGGCGGAAATCAAAGGCCGGAAGGACGTCGGTCTGGCGCGTTTGCGTACCGTGGCGGCGAAGAATCACCCGTGTGACGACTTCCCCGATCGCGATGACGATGGCCGCGACCATCCCGACAAGGTGCTGGACCTCGACTACTGGGTGGTGATGCCCCGGCGTTGACCCAAACCGCGCCGGGACAATAGACTCGCAACCATGTCGACTGCTCAACCAGATGGCGAGGCCGGCGCCGCGCGGCCGCTGTCGCCGCATCTCCAGGTCTATCGCCCGCAGATCACATCCGTTCTATCCATCGCCCATCGCCTGACAGGCGCCCTGCTCTCGGTCGGCGTCGCCGGTCTCGTGGCCTGGCTGGCGGCTGCGGCAGCCGGACCGGAGAGCTTTGCGGTCGCACGTGAGATTGCCGGCTCGTGGCCGGGGCTGGTCATCCTCTTCATCTGGTCCCTTTGCCTCGTCTACCACCTGCTGAACGGCATCCGGCACATGGTGTGGGATACAGGACGCGGTCTCGATCTGACGCCGGTGAGGGTGTCGGGATGGGCTGTCGTCGGCGGTACGGTCATCCTCACCGCCCTCGCCTGGATGCTTGGCACTATGGTGGCCGGGTAGATGGCAAACCAGAAGCGAGGCGCGCTGCACTGGCGCCACCAGCGTCTGACAGCACTGGCCCTCATCCCCCTCACCCTTGTCTTCATCGGCCTGTTGCCGACTCTCGCGACCGCTGACCACGAGTCCGTCGTGGATCTCATGGAGACCGTCATTGTTCCGGTCTTCCTGGTGGCGCTTCTCGGGGCCGGTCTCTGGCACATGAAGCTGGGCCTCGAGACCATCATCGACGACTATGCGGGACGGGGGTCCTGCGGTTCCGCGCTCAGGGTCCTCGTCATCGCCGCCGCAGTCGTGCTGGCGGTTGTCGCCGTTGTCTCCCTCGCCATGCTCATGGTGGGCCAGGCATGAAGACCGCCTACACCATTGTCGATCACGCTTATGACGTGATCGTGGTCGGCGCCGGAGGCGCGGGCCTGCGCGCCACCCTGGGTCTGGCCGAGGCCGGTCTGTCGACCGCCTGCATCACCAAGGTCTTCCCGACCAGGAGCCATACCGTCGCCGCCCAGGGAGGGATCTCGGCCGCCCTGGGCAACATGGGTGACGATGACTGGCGCTATCACATGTACGACACCGTCAAAGGGTCCGACTGGCTCGGTGACCAGGATGCCATCGAGTACATGTGCAAGGAGGCTCCGGCCGCGGTAATCGAACTCGAACACTACGGCGTGCCGTTCTCACGCACCGCCGAAGGCACCATCTACCAGCGCGCCTTCGGTGGCATGACCACGGAGTACGGCAAGGGCACGGCCCAGCGGACCTGTGCCGCTGCCGACCGCACCGGCCATGCAATCCTGCACACGCTCTACCAGCAGTCCTTGCGCCATGAGGCGCAGTTCTTCATCGAGTACTTCGCCCTCGATCTCATCATGGACGATGACGGCGCCTGCCGGGGCGTGATGGCCTGGTGCCTGGAAGACGGCACCCTTCACCGGTTTTCCGCGGCGTTGACCATCCTCGCGACCGGCGGATACGGCCGCTGCTATCTGTCGTGCACCTCGGCCCACACCTGCACGGGCGATGGCAACGGCATGGTGCTGCGCGCCGGACTGCCGCTGCAGGACATGGAGTTTGTCCAGTTTCACCCGACCGGGGTCTACGGCGCCGGCGTCCTCATCACGGAGGGCGTGCGCGGAGAGGGCGGCTACCTCGTCAACGGCGAAGGCGAACGTTTCATGGAGCGGTACGCCCCCTCGGCCAAGGACCTGGCGAGCCGCGACGTCGTGTCGCGTTCCATGACTCTCGAGATTCGCGAGGGACGAGGCGCCGGCAAGGAGAAGGACCACATCCTGCTCAAGCTTGACCATCTCGATCCCGATGTCATCGCCGCGCGTCTTCCCGGAATCTCCGAGAGCGCCAGGATCTTTGCCGGTGTCGACGTGACGCGCGAACCGGTTCCGGTGCTGCCGACGGTCCACTACAACATGGGAGGGATCCCGGCCAATCATCACGGCGAGGTGGTGGTGCCACGGGACGGCGATCCGGAGGCCGTCGTGCCGGGTCTCATGGCGTCCGGGGAGGCGGCCTGCGTCTCGGTACACGGCGCCAACCGCCTGGGATCCAACTCGCTGCTCGATCTCGTCGTCTTCGGCCGGGCCGCCGCCCTGCGCGCTGCCAGCCTGGTCACGCCCGGCGGGACGCGCGAGGACCTTCCCCCTGGCGCCGGTGACGCGACGATTGAACGCTTCGACCGGCTGCGTCATGCCTCCGGCGGCACGCCGACGGCGCGGCTGCGCGAGATGATGCAGCGCACCATGCAGAATGACGCCGCGGTGTTCCGCACCGAATCATCTCTCCAGGAGGGATGTCGCCGGATGGCGGAGGTCCATGCCGGGTTCTCCGACATTCATGTCAGCGACCGCTCCCTGGTGTGGAACACCGACCTCATGGAGACATGGGAACTCGACAACATGCTGCGCCAGGCCGTGGTCACCATCGTCTGCGCTGAACACCGCAAGGAGAGCCGCGGCGCCCATGCCCGGGAAGACTACACGGAACGCGACGACGAGAATTGGATGAAACATACCGTCGCCTGGCTCGACGATGACGGCCGCCACAGGATCGATTACCGGCCCGTGCATCTCGACACGCTGACCGACGAGGTGGAGAAGATTCCGCCCCAGTCCAGGGTGTACTGACCATGCCGGGTTCCCGTCCGCCACGCACCGGAGCGATTCACCATGGCTAAGTTCAGACTGCCCAGGAATTCGAGGGTGAGGGTCGGCAAGGCCCATCCCGTGCCGCAGGGCAGCGCCCGACGCACCCGCTTCAAGATCTACCGCCATGACCCCGACAGCGGCGCCGGCCCGCGCCTCGACACCTTCGAAGTCGACCGTGACACCTGTGGCGAAATGGTCCTCGACGCCCTCATCACGATCAAGAGCGAGATGGATTCGACGCTCGTCTTTCGCCGTTCATGCCGCGAGGGGGTGTGCGGTTCCTGCGCCATGAACATCGATGGCGTCAACACGCTCGCCTGCACCAAGCCCCTCGACGACATCTCCGGGGACGTCCGGGTCTACCCCTTGCCCCACATGCGGGTCATCCGAGATCTCGTCACCGACATCTCGCATGTCTACGGGCAGCTCGCCTCGGTCAAGCCATGGCTGCGCTCGCAGAGCGCCGCGCCGAAGGCAAAGGAACGCCTGCAGTCGCCAGCCGAGCGCGAGAAGCTCGACGGCCTCTACGAGTGCATCCTGTGCTTCTGCTGCCAGACGGCCTGTCCGAGCTACTGGTGGAACAGCGAGACATTTCCGGGTCCCGCCGTTCTCCTACAGGCCTACCGGTGGGTGGCCGACAGCCGCGACGAGGCAGGCGACGAACGGATCGCCGAACTCGACGGCGCCGACGAACTCTTCCGCTGCCGCACCATCGTCAACTGCACGAATGCCTGCCCCAAGGGTCTCAATCCGGCCCGCGCCATCGCCGAGGCCAAGAAGCGCGCAGCACAGTCACATCGCTAGCCCTACAGATTGTTCCGAGATTCACAGCACAGGACAGGGGCGCCGCCCGCGCCAACCCCTCGGGCACACTGCAGCGCATGATGTCATGTGCTTGCGACTGATCTCTTGGGGCGTGTCGTGCGTCAGTTCACGGTGCCCGGGCAGATTGACAGTCGAACCTGAAAGCGGTTGCTGAACCCGGTCTCCGGCCCGGCAGGCCAGGAGCGCAGAGAGATCCTCAGGGTTGCGAAGCGACGACGTCGCGGATGATCTGCCGCACCTTCCCTGTCGACGTGGCCATAACACCGGTCATGGCCTCGACCCGGATCGGGCCCGCCGCGCGGCCCGCCGCGGCGTTCACCACAATCGCGAGATGCGCATAGGCGATGCCGGCCTCGCGCGCGAGCGTTGCTTCCGGCATTCCGGTCATTCCGACGATGTCGCAGCCATCGCGTTCCAGGCGATCCACTTCGGCTGCGCTCTCGAGCCTCGGACCCTGAGTGCACGCGTAGGTGCCCCCGACAGCGATGGCGATGCCGGCGCTCAAGGCGGAGCCGTGCAGCGCTGAACTGAGTGCGCTGTCGTAGGGGGCGGTAAAGTCGACGTGAACCGGCGCATCGAGGTCGTCCTCGAAAAAGGTATGCTCCCGTCCCCACGTGTAGTCGACGATCTGGTCCGGAATGACGAGCGATCCGGGTACGAGGTCGCCACGAATCCCTCCGACAGCAGCCACCGCGACGATGCGATCACACCCTGCGGCCGCAAGCGCGCAGATGTTGGCCCGGTAGTTGATGCGATGAGGCGGAATGCGTGAGGGCGTGCCATGACGGTGCAGGAAGGCGACTCCGGCTCCCTCGAGCACACCTTCAAGAACCGGCCCCGAAGGCATGCCCCAGCGGGTTTCCTCTTCACGGCGTGCCTGGACCTCGAGACCCTCGAACTCGAGAAATCCGGTGCCGCCGATGATACCGAGCCGTTTCATGTGACCCGCAGTTTCAGGCAACCGCCAGCGTCGAACAAGCCGGGGCAGCGGGAGACCCATGTCTTGACATGATCGGAGATGGTTTTATATTTATAGAACTATGGAAACATCTCGCGCCATCGACCTGCTGCATGCCCTCGCCCAGGACACCAGGCTGGCGGCCTGGAGGTTTCTCGTGAGGGCAGGGCCGGAAGAGACACCGGCCGGAGTCATTGCCCGCCATCTCGGCATCGCGCCGCCGGTCCTGTCGTTCCATCTTTCCTGTCTCGCCCGTTGCGGCCTCGTCGTGTCACGGCGTCATGGGCGCCATATGATGTATGCGGCTGACCTTGACGTCATGAAGGACCTCACGGACTTTCTCGTCGAGGACTGCTGCCTGGGTTTCGATGCGCCGCCGGATCCCACAATCGTCGCCAAGGAGTTCTGAGCCATGAAGCGCGTACATGTCAGTGTCAATGTCGACAACCTCGAGGAGGCGGTGCGCTACTACGCCGCACTTTTCGGGGCCGAACCCGATGTCCTCAAGGAGGACTATGCCAGGTTCCGTCTCGATGAGCCCTCGATCAACTTTTCCATGACATCCAGGGGTCGCACGATCGGTCTCGATCACATGGGAATCGATGTCGACAGCGAAGACGAACTCGTCGAGGTGACTGAGAGACTCGAGGCCGCCGGCCAGGCAACAAGCGAGATCTCCGACGGCGTATGCTGTTATGCCCAGTCCAAAAAGTCGTGGTCCGTCGATCCCGCCGGCGTTCCCTGGGAGACCTTCCACACCCGTGCCGGCGCCACGGTCTACGGCACGGACAGGATCGATGACGGCGCCATCGCCGCCTCGGCAAGAGAGGACGGTCGCACGATCACGTCCGCGGCGCGCGAGGCGTGCTGCGGCTGAGTCACCGGCCGCATGAAGGCTCTGGAGACTGACCGGACAGATTCCGGGGCCGCGCTCCCTGTCACCACTGATAAGGAGCGCGACACCTTGTCCCAGATTTCCAGGGTGCGCGGCGGCGTCAGGAACACCCGCTCGACCTGATCGGCGCGAGGAAAGAGATTCTCCTTGCCTTTGGCCGATCGTGCTGTTTGTTTCGTGGCCGCGCAATCCGACAAGGGGTTCCTGATGCCTGGCATGCTTCATCACTATGTCGGCGGCCGCAGGGTCGCCGGAAACTCGGGCCGTTGTGGTGACGTGACCAACCCGGCAACCGGTGAGGTCATTCACCAAGTGCCTTTTGCCTCGACCAGCGAGGTCGATGAGGCCATCGCTGCGGCGTCCTCCGCGCAACCCGGCTGGGAAGCGGTGACGCCGCAGAATCGCGCCCGCGTGATGTTCCGGTTCAAGGCACTCGTCGAGGACCACATGGATGAACTCGCGGAACTCGTGTCGCGTGAACACGGCAAGACCCTGGCGGATGCAAAGGGTTCGGTGACCCGCGGCCTGGAAGTGGTCGAGTACGCCTGCGGCATCGCCCAGATGCTCAAGGGCGAGTACTCCGGGAGTGTCGGCACCGGTGTCGACAGCTGGTCCCTGCGTGCCCCGCTCGGCGTCGTTGCCGGCATCACACCCTTCAACTTCCCTGCCATGGTGCCGATGTGGATGTTCCCGATGGCCATCGCCTGCGGCAACACCTTCATTCTCAAGCCCTCGGAAAAGGTGCCGTCCTGCGCCCTGCGCCTCGTTGAACTCCTGGAGGAGGCGGGTGCGCCCGAAGGTGTCCTCAATGTCGTCAACGGCGACCGGGAAGCGGTGGAGGCGTTGCTCGCCTCGCCGACGGTCCAGGCCGTCAGCTTCGTCGGCTCCACGCCCATCGCCGAGCACGTCTATCGCACCGGCACGGCGAACGGCAAGCGCGTCCAGGCGCTCGGTGGCGCCAAGAACCACATGGTGGTGATGCCGGACGCCGATCTCGACCAGGCGACCGACGCCCTGATGGGCGCCGCCTTCGGCTCGGCCGGAGAACGCTGCATGGCGGTCTCGGTGGCCGTGGCCGTGGGCGACCGGGTCGGCGATGCCCTGATCGAGCGCCTGAAGCCACGGGTCGAGTCCCTGAGAATAGGCCCCTACACGGACAGCGAGGCGGATATGGGCCCGCTTGTGACGGCTGCGCATCATGCCAGGGTCAGCGGCTATATCGATTGTGGCGTCGAGGAGGGAGCCGACCTCGTCCTCGACGGACGCGGTTTCAGCCTGCAGGGATACGAGAACGGCAACTTCATCGGAGGATCGATCTTCGATCACGTGACGTCCGCCATGCGCATTTACCAGGAAGAGATCTTCGGTCCGGTCCTGTGCGTGGTGCGCACGGAGGGCTACGAGGACGCATTGCGTCTCGTCAACGACCACGAGTTCGGCAACGGAACGGCGATCTTCACCCGCGACGGCGACGCCGCGAGGGACTTTGTCCAGCGTTCGCGCATCGGCATGGTCGGCGTGAACGTCCCCATACCGGTTCCCGTTGCCTACCACAGTTTCGGTGGCTGGAAGCGGTCGCTGTTCGGTGATCACCACATGCACGGACCGGAGGGGGTCCGGTTCTACACCCGCCTCAAGACCGTGACGGAACGCTGGCCTTCGGGTATCCGCAAGGGAGCCGAGTTCGTCATGCCGGTCCTCCACTAGACCCATGGCGTTGAAAACCACGGCGCGGCAGATGGTCGAGGAGGCCACCGCCGGCATCGAGAGCGTTCCCGTCGAGGAGGCCCTTGCACTCGTCCACGACCCCTCCGTGCAGTTTGTCGACATCCGCGACGTGCGCGAACTCGACCGCGAAGGCATGATTCCGGGGGCCTGTCACGCACCGCGCGGCATGCTGGAATTCTGGGTCGACCCGGAGAGCCCCTACCACCGGGAGGTCTTCGCCAGCGGCAGGAAGTTCATCCTCTACTGCGCCGCCGCCGCCCGCTCCGCGCTGGCGACGAAGACCCTGCAGGACATGGGCTTCGGACCCGTCGCCCAGCTCGCGGGAGGTTTCGCCGCCTGGAAGGCGCACGGAGGAGAGGTGGTGGAGCGGCCCCGGAGGTCGTGAGGGGCCGCTCCGGTAAGCGCTTTCGCTCTCCTACAGGCTGATCTTGATCTCGTCGAACATGTTGATCATGTTCTCGAGGACCTGCGGCGGATAGGGCTGGAACATGATGCCATTATCCAGCATCTCGACCGGGTCGCTCGGGAAGCCGAGTGCCTCCACCAGCGCCGGATTGGCGATCTGGAAGGCAATCCGGTTGGAGTGGCCGTAACCGAAAGCCTCAATGAGGTGCCGTCCGGCCTCCGGATCGAGCCAGGCATCGAGGAACTCGTAGACGAGATCTTCGTCGCCCGAGCCGTTGGCGACGATGGAAAGGCCGCACAGCCAGTTGAGGATTCCTTCCTTGGGCACCGAATACGCTACCGGAATGCCCTGCTCCTTGAGGGTCTTGACGGCCGAGTTCCAGGCGTAGGCGGCAACGATCTCGCCCGCCGCCATGGCGGTCTCGACCTCGGTCTGGTCGTTCCAGTAGAAACGGACGATGCGGGCCTGCCGTTCGACCAGGGGCCGAATCTCCGCCAGCATCTCGTCGGACATGTTGAAGGAGTCCGCGCCGTAACCCTGGCAAAGTCCGGCGACCAGGACCGAGCTCTCGGAATCGAAACTCGAGATGCGGCCCTCGTAACGTTCGTCAAACAGCATGCACCAGCTCTCCTCACCCTCGTAGAGATCGGTGCGGTAGACGATCGAACTGTTCCCCCAGTCCACCGGCAGCATCATGATGTCGCCGGCGGCATTGCGGATCGCGTGGTGATTGCGCAAGCCGTCGAAAACATCGTTCCAGTTCGACAGGCGTGAGGTGTCGATGGGCTTGAGTACGCCGGCGTCATCCATCCTGCCCCAGCTTTCGGCACACGGGTGGGTGATGTCGGCCTGGAAGCCACTGCGTATCTTGGTCGCCATTTCCTGTTCGCTGGCGAAGTGGGAGAAATCCGGAGAACCGTACTTGGCAGCATAGGACGGGTAGAATTCGGGCGCGTCGTAGCCGCTCCATTCGAACACCATCGGCTGCTGTTGCGCCCGCAGACCGCGAGGCGTGGCGACCGTGGCCACCAGGCCCAAAGCCCCCATCATCGAGAGGGCTTCACGTCGGTTCATGCGGCCACTCGCAAGGTCACTCTTGAACTGCTTCAGATCACGGGAATTCATGGCACCTCCTTGAGGTCGGCGTGACAAATGTGGCGCCAACTATAGCAACCCACCGTGCGGTTACCACAAGGGGAAACACTGCATCCCGCATCGGTCGCGCCGGCTCCGGGAAGTCCGGGGCCGGCGCGAAACAGGGCTCAGGCGTGCAGATCCTGGGCCATGCGGGTGCCGTCAGGCGCATGGGTTTCATCGGGCGCCGTTACTGCCCCGGGATCCTCGTGCAGCGACTTCACCACGCCGAAGGCCATCAGCAGCATGATCACGCTGACCGGCAGGGCCGCGGCGATCGATGCCGTCTGCAGTGCCGTCAGGCCGCCGGCGAGCAGCAGCACGGCGGCCACGAAACCCTCGCCAAGGCCCCAGACGATGCGGAATCGCTGTGGCGGATTGTCGGAACCCATGCTCAGCATGGTGGTGATCACAAGCGTTCCCGAATCCGACGACGTGATGAACCACGTTGCCAGCAGGAATGTCGCCAGTGCGGCCATGATCCAGTTGAGCCAATTGACCGCGGACACCTGTTCGATGGTGCCGTAAAGCGCCGAAGGCAGATCCCAGCCTCGCACCAGGTCCGCGATTCCGGCAGTGCCCACACCACCTGCGGCATTGAGTTCCATGTGCATCGCCGTCCCGCCGAAGATGCACAGCCAGAAGAAGGCCAGCGTCGTCGGAACGAACATCACGCCGACCATGAACTCGCGG
>JAJEBJ010000328.1 GCA_022822575.1 Alphaproteobacteria bacterium
AGCAGCCGATAGACAATCTGCCGGTATTCGGTATCGTCCGCCATGCGCGGTCGGCCCTCCATTGGCCGTTTGGTGAGGCGGGGCAGGCGACCCCAAACCACACGCGCTTCATCCCGTAACATCGCCGTTCAGTCAAGGATATAATCGCCATTGAATTCAGGAACATCAGTTACTACATGGACTGCGGCGGATTGTCCTCCATCCCGGCCGTCCATGGCGGCAGTTTTCACCCACGGCGGACCATGTGATTCAGGAACTCGACAGCCGGTCACGCAAGATCCTCAGCATTCTGGTGGACGAGTTTGTCCGCACGGGAGAGCCTGTTGGCTCGCGTTCGATCGCGGCCAAGTTCCCGAGCACGCTGTCGGCAACGTCCGTGCGCAACATCATGTCGGACCTCGAGGATGCCGGCCTTATCGCCGCTCCCCACACGAGCGCCGGGCGCCAGCCCACCGACCTCGGGCTCAGGCTCTTTGTCGAGGCTCTCCTGGAGGTAGGGGACCCCTCTGGAGACGACCGCGCGGCAATCGTTGCGGCATGTCAGGAAGCGGGACGCAACCACGAGGAGGTCCTTGAGGCAGCGACCAATCTGCTTTCGGATCTCACACGCCATGCCGGAGTTGTCGTGGCGCCCAAGATGGACACGCCCTACCGCCACATCGAGTTCGTGTCCCTGTCCGCCGACCGGGCCCTCGTCATTGTCGTCCACGAGAACGGCATGGTGGAGAACCGCATCATCCAGCTTCCCTCCGGGGTCACGCCCTCGACCCTGATGCGCGCCGGCAACTACCTCTCGGCGCGGCTCGCGGGGCGGACCTTTGCCGAGGCGGTGGATGAGATCACCCGCGAACTCAATCTCCACGAAGCGGAACTCGACACCCTGTCAAGACGGGTGGTGGAAGCCGGTATCGCGACATGGACCGGAGACCGGGCTGACGATGACCGCGCCATGCTGATCGTCCGGGGACAGGCCAACCTGCTCGATGACATCAAGGCCATGGACGATCTCGAACGCATCCGCGACCTGCTCGACAAGCTCGACCAGGCGAGGCACATGATGCAGCTCATCGATCTCACCCAGGACGCTGATGGGGTCAGCATCTTCATTGGCGCCGACAACGATCTTTTCCGCCTGTCGGGTTGCGCAACCATCGTGGCTCCGGTCACCGATGAGTCGCGACGCTTCATCGGCACCCTTGGCGTCATCGGCCCGACCCGCATGAACTATGCCAGGATCATTCCCATGGTGGATTACACGGCGCGGGTCGTCGGCCGTCTGCTGAGTTGACGACCGCACCGACATCTGAACAGGAAGGACACATGACAACCACGCCTGAAACCCAGACCGAACAGTGCGCCGAGTGCGATGAGGATATTGATGTCGCATCGGCGGAGGCAGAGGAGGCCGCTGCCGATGCGGAAGCCGACGACCAGGAAACACGGATCGCCGAGCTCGAGGAGGAGGTGGCGGACCTGAAAGACCGCCTGCTGCGGGCGGCGGCCGAGACGGAGAATATCAGGAAGCGGTCCTCGAAGGATGTCGAGGATGCCAGGAAGTTCGCCACCCGGCAGTTTTCCGGAGATGTGCTGGCGGTGGCCGACAACCTGGCACGGGCCCTGGAGTACGTCACTGACGAGGTGCGGGCGGATGACGGGAGCAAGGGGCTCGTCGAGGGTGTCGAGATGACCCTCAAGGAATTCGCCAGCATTCTCGAACGACACGGGATTCGTCCGGTCGAGGCCATGGGTGCTCCCTTTGATCCCAATCTTCATCAGGCGATGTTCGAGGTGGAGAGCGCCGATGTCGCGGCAGGGCACGTCATGCAGGTCATGCGGGTCGGTTACACGATTCACGACCGTCTGCTTCGTCCGGCCATGGTGGGCGTGGCGAAGGCGCCGGCGGACGATCAGTCGTGAAGGTGCGGCCCACTTCCATGAGGAACGGAGTTCGTGTCTTGCGGGCGGGCCAGCGAGACCTATATCTCAACCAACCACAGAGACATGAGGACAAGGGGGTCATTGCGGAGTGCCGGGATCCGGGCTTCGACACCGACCCGCCGAAACACCTGAGGAGTTGATGTTATGAGCAAAGTCATCGGTATCGATCTTGGAACCACCAATTCGTGTGTGGCCGTCATGGACGGGTCCAGTGCACGCGTGATCGAGAACGCGGAGGGCGTGCGTACCACGCCGTCCATGGTCGCCTTCAGCGACAGCGGTGAGCGGCTGATCGGCCAGTCGGCCAAGCGCCAGGCCGTGACCAATCCCGAAGCCACCCTGTTCGCCATCAAGCGCCTCATCGGCCGGCGAATCGATGATCCGATGACCCGCAAGGACATGGAACTCGTCCCCTACAGGATCGTCAAGGCGGACAACGGAGATGCCTGGGTTGCCGCCAGGGGAGAGAACTACAGTCCCAGCCAGATCAGCGCCTTCGTCCTCCAGAAGATGAAGGAGACCGCCGAGGCCCATCTCGGACAGCCCGTGACTCAGGCGATCATCACCGTTCCCGCCTACTTCAACGACAGCCAGCGCCAGGCCACCAAGGACGCAGGGAAGATTGCCGGGCTGGAGGTTCTGCGCATCATCAACGAACCCACCGCAGCGGCGCTGGCCTATGGCCTCGACAAGAAAGACTCCGGCACCATTGTCGTCTACGACCTCGGGGGCGGCACCTTCGATGTGTCGGTACTCGAGATTGGCGACGGCGTCTTCGAGGTCAAGTCGACCAACGGCAACACTTTCCTTGGTGGTGAGGATTTCGACAAGCGGATTCTCGACTACCTTGCAGAGGAGTTCCAGAAGGAAAACGGCATCGATCTGAGGGCCGACAAGCTGGCCCTGCAGCGCCTCAAGGAGGCGGCCGAGAAGGCGAAGATCGAACTGTCCAGCGCGGTGCAGACGGAGATCAACCTTCCCTTCATAACGGCTGACCAGTCGGGACCGAAGCACCTGACGATCAAGCTGACCCGGGCCAAGCTCGAGGCCCTGGTCGATGATCTTATCGAAAGCACGCTGGTCCCCTGCAAGAAGGCACTCAAGGACGCCGGGTATTCGGCCGGAGAAGTCGACGAGGTGGTGCTGGTGGGCGGCATGACGCGCATGCCCAAGGTGCAGCAGAAAGTGCAGCAGTTCTTCGGCAGGGAACCACACAAGGGGGTCAATCCCGATGAGGTGGTGGCCATCGGAGCGGCCATCCAGGGCGGAATCCTGCAGGGCGACGTCAAGGACGTCCTGCTCCTCGATGTCACGCCGCTTTCCCTCGGAATCGAGACACTCGGTGGCGTCTTCACCCGCCTGATCGACCGCAACACGACAATACCGACGCGCAAGAGCCAGGTCTTCTCGACGGCTGACGACAACCAGACGGCAGTCACCATCAGGGTATCCCAGGGTGAACGGGAGATGGCGGCCGACAACAAGCTGCTCGGGCAGTTCGATCTCGTCGGCATTGCCCCGGCGCCCCGCGGCATTCCGCAGATCGAGGTCACGTTCGACATCGATGCCAACGGCATCGTCAACGTGTCGGCCAAGGACAAGGCAACCAGCAAGGAGCAGCAGATCCGCATCCAGGCCTCCGGCGGGCTGAGCGATGACGAAATCGACTCGATGGTGAAGGATGCGGAGAGCCATGCCGAGGAAGACAGCAGGAAACGCGCCCTCGTCGAGGCAAGGAATGCCGCCGATGCACTCGTCCATTCCACCGAACAGCAGCTCGGCGAACATGGCGACAAAGTGGAACCTGAAGTCCGGTCAGCCATCGAGGCGGCTATCTCGGATGTCCGCGAGGCACGTGATGGCGAGGATGTCGACGCAATCCAGTCCGCCACCCAGGCCCTGACCCAGGCGGCCATGAAACTCGGAGAGGCAATCTACCGGAACCAGCAGGAAACGCCCGACGGCGGCGGCGACGGCGATGACGGTGTCGTTGATGCCGACTTCGAGGAAGTTGACGACGACAGGAAGAGCGGTACCGCCTGACCGTCCAAGGACGAGCCAGGGTCATGGCTGAGCAGGATTTCTACGATGTGCTCGGCGTCGGTCGTGACGCCGATGAGGGCGCCATCAAGAAGGCGTATCGCAAGCTTGCGATGAAGTATCACCCCGACCGCAACGCCGGCGATGCCGACGCGGAGGTCAGGTTCAGGCAGGTCAACGAAGCCTACGAGGTTCTCAAGGACACGCAGAAACGTGCCGCCTATGACCGGTTCGGGCATGCGGCGTTCGACGGCTCCATGGGAGCCGGCCAGGCTCATGACTTCGCCAGCAGCTTCGCGGACGTCTTCGACGACCTCTTCGGCAACTTTGGCGGCGGTGGCCGGCGCCGCCGCGGCGGTGGCATGCAGGGCGCGGATCTCCGCCATGACATGGAGATTACTCTCGAGGAGGCGTTTTCCGGGAAGAAGGCCGACATTCGCGTACCGACCAGCGTGTCCTGCGAGGCCTGCGGCGGCAGCGGTGCGCAGGATCCCGACGCGACCACCTCCTGCAGCACGTGTTCGGGTTACGGCAAGGTGCGTACCCAGCAGGGCTTCTTCTCGATTGAAAGAACCTGTCCGGCCTGTGGCGGAGCCGGCAGGGTCATCAGCCATCCCTGCACGTCGTGTTCGGGTTCGGGCCGTGTGCACCGGGAAACCACCCTCAGCGTCACGATTCCCCCAGGTATCGAGGACGGCATGCGCATCCGCCTCTCGGGCAAGGGAGAGGCCGGGGTGCGTAGCGGTCCCCCAGGTGATCTCTACATCATTGTCTCCATTGAGCCGCACCCCTTCTTTCAACGTGAGGGAAGCACGGTCTACTGCCGCGTGCCGATTTCCATCACCTCTGCTGCCCTGGGCAGGGACGTGGACATTCCGACCATCGAGGGCACGCGTGCGAGGATCGCCATTCCCCCCGGAACCCAGACCGGCCGCCAGTTCCGCCTGCGCGGCAAGGGCATGAAGGAAGTGCGCGGTTCCCTGCGTGGCGACATGATCATCGAAACCATGGTCGAGACCCCCGTCAACCTGACCTCACGGCAGAAGGAGTTGCTGAGGGAGTTCGACGAGGTCGGTCATTCGGGCGGGCACAACCCGGAAACGGAAGGATTTTTCTCGCGCGTCAGGGAGTTCTGGCAGAATCTGACCGACTGACGGAACCAGGAGGCGGCCATGACCGTGCACGCAGGAATCTCGGGCTCATCGGGACGCATGGGCAGAATGCTCGTGCAGATGATCAGCGAACGCGACGACATCGCGGTAACATCAGCCAGTGAGCACCCGTCAAGCGGCGCCGTTGGCCGGGATGTCGGCGAGGTTGCCGGAACCGGCGCTCTCGGCGTCACCGTCGTCGACAGCGCCGAAGAGCTGTTTTCGTCCTGCGATGTCGTCATCGACTTTTCATCACCCGCAGCCACCGTCGCCAATGCCCGCGTGGCGGCGGCCACGGGCAAGGGCCTCGTGGCGGGAACCACCGGTCTCGATGCTTCCGCGCGCGCGCAGATCGCCGAAGCCTCCCGCACAGCCGCGATCGTCAGCGCCGGAAACATGAGCCTGGGGGTCAACCTTCTCCTCGGCATCACCCGGAAGGTCGCCGCGGCACTCGACGAGGAGTTCGACATCGAAGTGGTCGAGACCCATCATCGCCACAAGGTGGACGCGCCCTCGGGAACGGCACTTATGCTGGCCGAGGCCGCCGCGAAGGGACGCGGTGTCATCCTCGACGAGGTCGCCGACCGGGGACGGGACGGAATCACCGGAGCGCGCCGGCGCGGCGCCATCGGCATGGCCGCCATGAGAGGCGGCGACGTCGTCGGCGAACACCAGGTGATGTTTCTCGCCCCCGGCGAGCGCATCGAGATCGGCCACCGGGCCAGTGACCGGGTCATCTTCGTGCGTGGCGCCATCACGGCCGCCCGGTGGCTCCACAGGCGTCCCGCGGGTCTCTACGGCATGGCAGACGTTCTCGGTCTCGCCGGAGACTGACCAACCAGCCGGTCCCGTGCTCTTTGCTTCCCGAGTCAGCATCCCGCATTTGCGACATGCAGTGTGAATCCCCACAGTGGCCTCAGTCGTGGAAATGGACGCTCTCCAGATCGGTCCTTTCGTGCTGGTCAGGTGACGATTAAGGGATGACCACTTGCCATGCACGGCAACCCGCTTTGGCGAACTGCTCTCCACGGTGAGCCATAGACGCATCCTCAGTCCTCTGAGTGATGGGGTGTCTGACCCTTGATGAGGCACAGGATTTGTCAGGATGCTTCCGCGACTTGTGCTAGGAGACGCACGATTTTCAAGTGTAAGGCCGCGGTCACTTGCCGATAGACTCGCCTGTTCACGCATAATGCCCACTCACTCGGGCGTTCGAACGGTTACCAGCATGAGCGTCGATAGGTGAGGTGACATGGGCGGCAATGACATGACTCTCGACAATGCGAGGTTTCGTCCTGTCGAGACCGCTCCGGATTGGAGCGAATGGGTCTTCGATACCTGTGCGGAACTGACCGAGCTTCTGGAGAAACACCCGTACCGGTTTGCCAGGACGATGCCTGACGCACCGCACTCCTACACCCTCAAGAGGACATGGCGCACGGAGGATCAGTTTGTCGAGGCTCTCAGGAAGATGAGGGCCGTGGAACGCACCGAGGAGTTCTTCAGGGGCTACTGGTATCGTCGCTTCAACGCGAACGGCTACAAGTACTGGACGATGGGGGCCGACCTCCACCACAT
>JAJEBJ010000181.1 GCA_022822575.1 Alphaproteobacteria bacterium
CACCATCTTCGACTTCGACACGCCGTGCCTGTCGACATAGGAAGGGAGCAGAAACCTCACTCCGGAATCGATCAGGAACGATTTCAGGTCGTCAAGACTGGTCGTCTGGAACCGGGAAACTGTCTTCTCCACGCCGCTCCCTCAACTCCGGCTGCAGCACAACACCCGCAATTGTCCGCAAAGTCAAGGCAGGGTAAACCGCCTGCTCCCATCGGCACCGTGGTTTGCCATGAACGACCAGCCCGGACTTGCCATTGCCTCGGTGATCGCCGGTGTCTGCCTGCTCACCGTCTGCGACGTCCTCGCCAAGATGGTGACGCAGGCCATTGATCCCTTCAGTTTCATCCTGCTGAGAAGCTGCGTCGCGTTCCTGCCGGTCCTTGTCGCGCTCTCCGTCAGCCGTACCTGGCGTTATCTCAGGACCCGCCGCCCTTGGGGACAGGCCTGCCGCGGAATGGCCATGGCGCTGGCCTACACCTTCTACCTGAGGGCCATCCTGGAACTCCCGATCGCGGACGCCACCGCCGTCACCTATTCGTCTCCCTTCATCGTGGCGGTCCTGAGCGGCATCTTCCTGGGCGAAAGGGTCTCACTGATCCGCTGGCTGGCGATCTCCGTCGGATTCGCGGGGGCCCTCGTTATCGTGCAGCCCGGCAGCGACGCCTTCCGACCGGCGGCGCTGTGGGGCATTGCCGCCGCAATCTGTGTGGCCTTCACGGTGCTTCTGGCGCGACGGCTGGGGGCGACCGAACCGGCGCCGGTGACGTCCTTCTACACCACCGTCGCCTTTGCCCTGACCGGGCTCGTGCCGGTCCTGGTCGTCCCCGGCACCTGGCAGATGGCCGAGGGAATCAACCTCTGGCTCATCGTTCTCGCCGGACTGCTTGCCGGTTCCGCCCATTTCCTCATCATCTTCGCCTACCGCAAGGGAGAGGCGAGCTTCGTCGTTCCCTTCGAGTACTCGTCCCTCCTGGTGGCGGTAATCCTGGGCTACCTCGTCTTCGGCGACATCCCGACCGTCATGGTGGCCATCGGCATGATGCTGGTCGCCCTTGCCGGGATCATTCTCGCACGCCGCGGGTAAGGTCCGAGAGCGCAGTGGTTCCATGCACCGGAGTTGACCATGCACAGGCAGGTGGCCATAAGCTCATCCCATGGCCACCACGACCATCAAGTTGACCTGCTCGCTCGTCGTCGACACGGCGCGGCAGCTGGAAAAGCTCGCAACACACTGGAACACGTCGAAGTCCGGTGCATTGCGCCGCGCCATCCGCTCGGCGGCGGCAGGCGTCCATTCCGGTCACAACGAAGCGCTTGATGCGCTCGATCGCTTGCAGGACATGCTCGCGCTCGATCACGACTCGGCACACGCCTGGGCGGATGAGGTCACGCGGGAACGCAAGGCCGGCAAAGACGGGAGCACGCCGCAGGCCTTCGGGTGATCCAACTGGACACCGGATTCCCGGTCCCTTTGGTTCGCTCGAGGGTGCGCGGGTCCACTGATGGCTGACGGCACACGCGCCGTGAGCACGGTTGCCTGATTGCCGCGGGCGCCGCTGTCGCGACCTCCAATCCGGGTGACTTTAGCCGGTTCTCCTTGTTCGGGCTGAACCTGGCCTGGAACCCTGGTGATTCTTCCGGGTTTCCCTCACGACGTCTCCCCTGGCGAGGCCATGGCCGCATCAAGCATGTCCATGTGGTCGCTGCCGAAATAGAGCTTGCCGCGGAAGATGAAGGCGGGAACGCCGAAGAGGCCGGCCTCGACAGCCTCGCGGGTGTTGGCGGCAATGACCGCCTTGTAGTGGGGATCGGCGGCAATGTCCGCCATGGACCGGGGACCGAGCCCCACCCGGTCCGCCATCTCCTGGAGGAAGTCCGGATCGGTGATGTCCGCGCCTTCGGCCCAGTAAGCCCGCATCACCTGTTCCACGAAGGGCTCCGCAAGATCTCTGTCGGCGGCATGGGCCATGCAGCGCAGCACCCGCGACGGCCTCATCGGCTGCCCGTCATGCGGATGGTAGGGCAGTCCCGCTTCGGCCATGTGGTCCTCGATGTCCTGGAGGTACCAGGCGCGCCGCTGCGGACTCTGTTCCATGGGCCTCATGCCATCGACCGCATCCATGAGACTGGCGAGATGGACCGGCCGCCAGTCGACGCCGACCCCCCGGCGCCGTGCCAGCCGGCCGATGGTGAGCGAGGCGAGGTAGGACCAGGGAGAGATGACGTCAAACCAGAAGGAGACCCGTTCCCCTGCCGCAGGTGCCGCTTCCGGAGCGGTGCGTGAGGCGCCCTCGAGGAACCGGGCGAGGGAAACCACAACCCTCTCGTGCTCCCCCGTCATCACCTCGCGGCCGTCCTGGTGGGCGGCGACGGCAAAGGTGATCCTGCGACCATCGACTGCCGCGATCCTGGCCTCGACCGCAACCGGCCTTGCAGTCCAGGCGGGACCAGTGTGATCGACGGCGACGCGGGCGCCCACGGATGCCTCGCCGTTCTCGAGCGCCGGGTGCAGGAGATCGCCGCACACCTCTTCCATCCAGAGAATCAGGGTCACCGTCGCCGCCACGTCGACCCCGGCATTGCCGACGGCGGCAGCGGTATCGCCGGTCTCGGGCGTGAAGTGACGGGTCCGGCTCAAGCCCGTGGTCAGACGACGCACGACGCCGGGGACCAGCAGAGAGGAAACTCGGGCGCGATCATCTCGGCGCCCGGATCGAGGGTGACGCCCCGGAAGGGCGGGGATGTTGGACCGGGCCGCACCGCAAAGCGCGCATCGTCGCCAATCCATCTCATGGAAATGGCCCGCCTGGGCGTCACGAGGGAACGGTTGGCCGGTGCGCCATGGACCGTCAGGAAGTGGAAGCAGATGGCATCGCCCGGCTCAAGTTTGAAGCCGCGGATGTCAAAGGCCGAACGGTCGGCGTCGATGTCAGGCAGCGACTCGTGGTTATCGTCGTCTCCGTAAAGCGGCTGGCCGTTGAACCGCTCGGGCGTGAAGGTGCGCTGCCAGTTGTGCGAACCGGCAACGAACTCCGGGCTGGTGTCGCGCGCCACCGGATCCACCGGCACCCACATGGAGACATTCTGCCGGCCGTCAACGCAGTAGTAGGGCTGGTCGTGGTGCCACGGCGTCCCGAGATCGGCGCCGGCCTCCTTGACGAGCACGTGCTCGTGAAAGAAGCGGGCCGTCGCGGAGCCCATGAGTTCGGCCGCGATCCGGGCGCCGGGCCCATGCCGCGCGAAGGTCTCGTACTCCGGAATTCTCTGCCAGTTGCAGTAGTCGCTCATGAACAGCTTGCCGGCATCGTCGTGGTAGAGTTTTGCGTCCTCTCCCGGTTCGTCGAGATTCTTCTCGATCCCCAGGCGGAGCATGTCGACCCACTCGGCGAAGACACCCCGCAAGCAGACGACCCCATCCCTGAGGAACGCCTCCACCGAGTCTTCTCCTCCCGGTGTCACAGGATCAAGGACCGCCACGACTACCCTCCTGCAACACGCGGCATGAGATAGACCTCCGCACCGTCGGGCACGCGCTGCAGCAGCGAATCGCGGTAGATGCGGCCGTCGATGGCAACCGCCACGCCGCGATCGAGCACCGGTAAGAGCTCAGGGTAGGCGCCCTGGAGACGCTCGAGCACCTGTCCCACTGTGCCGGCCTCGACCGGAAACGACTGCCGTCCGCCCGCCATGGACCGCAGCGTCGCGCCGAGCCGGACGTCGATCATGGCGACCCGTCGATGGCCGCGACAATGCGCGGAGGCGACATCGGAGTCTCGGTCATGCGCCGGCCGATGGCGCGCGACACCGCATTGGCCACCGCCGCAAGGGGCGGCACGATCGGCGTTTCGCCAACACCGCGCACGCCATAGGGGTGGCCGGGATTGGGCACCTCGACGATGACGGTGTCGATCATCGGCAGGTCGGAGGCAACGGGAATGCGGTAGTCGAGGAAGCCCGGGTTCTGCAGGACCCCGTCACTGCCGTAGATGTACTCCTCGTTGAGAGCCCAGCCGATGCCCTGGGCGACTCCGCCCTGGTACTGGCCCTCGACATAATCGGGATGGATGGCCTTGCCCGCATCCTGGACCGCCAGGTAGCTGAGGACGGTGACCCGTCCGGTTTCCGGGTCCACCTCGAGATCGCAGACATGAACGGCAAAGCTCGCCCCGGCGCCCTCGGCGTTGATTTCCGCATGGCCGGCGATCGGTCCGCCGGTGGAAGGCGCCATGGCGGCAATCGCTTCGAAGGTGAGCGGCTCGTGGTCGCCGGCATTGGCGCCCGAGGGACGCACGCACCCCTGGTCCCAGACCACGGCGTCGACATCGATGTCCCACACGGCAGCGGCGCGTTGCTTCATGGTGTCGATGACCTTGCGCGACGCCTCGATGGTGGCGAGGCCGGCCGAATGGGTGACCCGGCTGCCTCCGGTGGTGTCGTTGTGCCCGAGCGAACTGGTGTCAGCGATGATCGCCTTCACCCTCTCGTAGGGAATCTGGAGTTCCTCGGCGGCCATCAGGCACATGCTGGCGCGGCTGCCGCCGATGTCGGGCGTGCCCAGCGACACCAGAACGGTGCCGTCGTTGTTGACGTTGACCGTGACGCTGGTCTGGCCACCGTAATTCGGCCAGAAACCGGCGGCGATGCCCCTCGCCTGGTTGGCCCCGGGAGCGGCCTCGAGCGAAGGGTGATCCCGCGCAGCCTCGAGGCATTCCACGAACCCGATGGTTCCGAACGTCGGGCCATAGACGGAACTCGAGCCCTCCTTCACGGCGTTCCTGAGGCGCAGTTCGACAGGATCGATGTCGAGCTTGCCGGCGATTTCGTCGAGAAGGGATTCGATGGCGAACGAAGCCATCGGCGCGCCCGGCGCTCGATAGGCGGCGGCCTTGGGACGGTTCACCACCACGTCATAGCAGTCGAGAGCCACGTTCGGGCAGTCATAGGGAGCCATGCCGCACACGGCTCCGTAGCTCACCGGGGAACCGGGGAACGCGCCTCCCTGGTACCTGAAGGAAGCATCGCAGGCCGTGATCCGGCCATCGCGGGTTGCGCCAATCCTCGCCGTGATGCTCGTCGAAGACGTGGGCCCGGACGCCCGGAAGACCTCGTCGCGGCTCATCGTCATCTTGACCGGCCTGCCGGACTTGCGTGACAGGAGGAGAGCCACGGGCTCGAGAAAGACGGTGGTCTTGCCGCCGAACCCGCCGCCGATCTCCGAGGATGTCACGCGCAGGTTCGCGAGATCCATGCCCAGGATGCTGGCGCACATGTCGCGGACGGAGAAGTGGCCCTGGGTGCAGCACCACAACTCGGCGACGCCGTCCTCGGAAGCTGAAGCCACACAGGCATGGGGCTCGATATAGCCCTGATGTGCGGCCTCGGTCCTGAATGTCCGCTCGACGACGACATCGGCCTCGGCGAATCCGGCGTCGATGTCACCCATTTCGATCCTGGTGTATTCGGCGATGTTGGACGGTTCCTCGGGCGCCGGATCCATGCCGACCGTGATCATGTCCTCGTGCACCAGGGGGGCATCCGGTTTCATGGCCTCGTCGACATCCGTGACGTGGGGAAGCACCTGCCAGGTGACATCGATGAGCTTGAGCGCCTGACGGGCAACCGCCGTCGACGTCGCCGCCACGGCGGCGACCGCATGGCCCTCGTAGAGCGCCTTGTCCCGGGCCATGACGTTGCGGGCCACGTCCCAGACGTTCTCCTCGACCTCTCCCTTCACCGTTCCATCGGTGCCGATTCCCGGAAAGTCGTCGCGGGTGACGACCGCCTTGACGCCTGGCAAGGCATGGGCCCTGGAGGTGTCAATGGCCAGGATACGGGCGTGGGCATGGGGGCTGCGCAGCACCTTGCCGACAAGCATGCCGGCGCCGGCGAGATCGGCACCGTAGAGCGCCCGGCCGGTGACCTTGTCGGTGCCGTCGGGGCGGGGTGGACGGGTTCCGACCTTGTCGAATGTCGTGCGGGTGGTGAATTCGAGTTCCATGGATCACTGTCCCCTCAGGTCTGCCGCGGTTTCCAGCACCGCGCGAATGATCTTGTCGTAGCCGGTGCAGCGGCACAGGTTGCCGGCAAGCCAGTAGCGCACCTCGGTCTCGTCGGGATCTGGGTTTTCTTCCAGCAGGGCCTTCGCGGCAACGAGGAACCCCGGAGTGCAGACGCCGCACTGCAGCGCCCCGAGTTCGAGGAACTTCGTCTGCAGGGGATGGAGTTCCCCGGTTCCGGCCATGCCTTCGATGGTCTCGACCTCGCGGCTGTCCGCCTCCGCCGCCAGCACCAGGCAGGCACACACCAGGCGGCCGTCGAGCATCACCGAACAGGCGCCGCAGTCACCCGATGCGCACCCTTCCTTCGATCCGGTGAGGCCGAGGCGATCGCGCAGGGCATCGAGCAGGGTTTCAGTGGCATCGCACAGGAACTCCGCTGCATCGCCGTTCACGGTTGTCGTGACATGCTGAAGGCTCATGATCTCTCTCCGGCTCGCGTGCCGGCGATGCGCGCCGCCCGGCGGGCGAGCACTCCGGCCACTTTCCTGCGGTAGGGTACGGTACCGCGCTTGTCGTCGATGGGCTGCGCAGCCGCCGAGGCCGCCACCCCGAGTGCCGCCAGGGCTTCGTCATCGAGAGACGTGCCGATGATGGCCGCGGCGCCGTCCTCCACCACCAGCGCCCGGGGGCCGACGGCGCCGAGCACCACCTTCGCGGCGGTGCAGCGACCACCTTCATCCAGCGTCAGGCTGACAGCAGCGCCGACCACGGCAATGTCCATTTCGGTTCGCGGAATGAGCCTGAGATAGGCGTCCGCGGACCGCGCCGGGGCCTTCGGCAGGAAGACTGACGACACCACCTCGCCCGGAGCGAGCGAGGTGACTCCGGGTCCGGTCGCCACATCGCCGACCGGAACATCGCGCTCGCGCCCGTCCGGTCCGGCAATGCGCGCCAGGGCGCCGGCCGCCATCATCGCCGGCACGCTGTCGGCCGCCGGCGAGGCGTTGCAGAGATTCCCGACCATGG
>JAJEBJ010000219.1 GCA_022822575.1 Alphaproteobacteria bacterium
GACCGCGCCGTGCGGCACCGCGCCCGACGAGAAGACAAGAGCATCAATGCGGTCGTGGTCGAAGCGCTCGCCCGCGGTCTGGACCTTGAGGCCGGATCGGTCGAGCATTCGGACCTCGACCATCTGATCGGCACCTGGCAGGAGGATCCGGCCTTCGACCGCGCCATCGCCGATTTCGAGTGCGTCGACGACGACGCGTGGCCGTGAACGTCGCCCTCGACACCAATGCGTACAGCGATTTCATGCGCGGCGACGGCGACCGGGTGCGTGTGGTCCGCGCCGCGCGCACCATCGCGCTGCCCCTCGTCGTCCTGGGCGAACTGCGTGCCGGCTTCGCCGCGGGCAATCGGGAGTCTTCCAACGCCGCCAACCTCCGCCGGTTTCTGGCGAGCCCGAGGGTATCGATCCTGTCTCCCGACGAGCAGACCACACACCACTACGCGCAACTCCACTTCCAACTCCGGGCCAAGGGCGCTGCCATCCCGACCAACGATCTCTGGATCGCTTCCCTGGTCGTCCAGCACGACCTGATTCTCTGCACCTCCGATAACCACTTCAGGCAGCTCCCGCAGGTCGCGACCTGTTGAGCCCACCCCAAGGCATCCGGACTGGCCTGTTCTCAGTCCCGCTGCCACGGTGCGGTGCATGCAGCGTGGCCTCCGCGCCAACGGCCTCTCCGCGATACCCAAAAGTGCAAGGTCCACGAGCCGGCGCATGTTCATATTGTTGGGCCAGATCGAGCGAAGATCAGTCTGCTTGGGGAAACCGGTGGCACGAAGGGTCGTGGGGATCAGGAAGTTCGATATGTGCAGCCCGCTCGCCGAGCACACAGAGCACCGCAACCGCTTCATTCAAGGATGGGGGCGTATCCATGGTCGATTCAAGTGATGACGAGTTCCGGACTGCAACTGATCGCGGCCGCGAGGTGATGGAGAGAGAACCCCGCGCTGTCTCGGCGTCCTATGACCGCGAGACAGGTCGCATAACGGTTGAACTTGCGAACGACTGCACATTCATCTTTCCGGCACATCTGGCCGAGGAACTGCATGGCGCGGACGACGAAGCGCTGTCCGGCGTCGAGGTGGACGGAGCGGGCTTCAATCTGCATTGGCCCGCGATCGATGCCGACCTTGATGTCCCCGCCCTTGTCTCAGGCGTGTTCGGAACCCGGGCATGGATGGCCAACCTAGAGCGAGTTCTTGCATAATTTGCGGCAATGCCGCATATTCATCACCTGACGAACCTGTACTTTACCCGTACGTATGAACGCGCCATTCGCAAACTGTTGACCGAAGAGGCCCGGGAAGAGATGGAGGCGGCCATCGTCGCGGCACCGGATTCCGCACCGGTCATTCGCGGCACTGGCGGTATCCGAAAGTTGCGCTGGGCCGGGTCCGGACGAGGCAAGCGCGGGGGCATCCGCGCGATCTACTTCTGGCACACGGGCCCGGGGGAGATTTATATGCTGACTGCCTACGCCAAGGCCGACCGCGACGACCTGTCGCCGGCGGACCGAAGGGCGCTGATGCGTGTGGTGACGAACATCGAAGAGGAGAGCAAGAAGGAATGAGCACCGAACGCACAGAGGCCGGCCTTGAGATCGAGAAGGCACTTGGCGAAGTCCTCGCCCATGTTCGAGGGGAGACGGCGTTGCCTTGCCGGATCGTGGACGATCCCGCGCCCGGCCAGATCGTCGCCCTGCGCAAGCGCATGAAGCTGAGTCGGCAGAAATTCGCCGATCGCTTCGGGCTCGATGCGCGTGCGCTTCAGGATTGGGAACAGGGCCGCCGGGTTCCCGACCGGGCGGCCCGGGTGCTGCTGACGGTGATCGACAGCGACCCGGAAGCGGTCGTGCGAGCCCTGGCGGCACCAGCGACACCAAACGAAGGGCCGACGGCCAGCAGCGGCCCGCTCGCCGTGCCGGATGCCGCCGGCTGATCCGCGCACGACAGTGATGACGGGCGGCGTGAACCCCGGGCGGTGGGTGGAGGGTTGCACGCGCTCATCTGTCGAGACTCTGCAAGGCGTCAGGAAAACGTTCTTGTGTGCGGTTGTACTGGTCTTGGGAAAAGTATCGACTCGTGATTGGACCGACGACCGTGCAGTCCAGCCCAGTTCGCGTTCAATCCTGTCGCGGAAGGTAGTTCGAATCTGTGAAGGGGCGCGCCTTACGTACTTTTCCGCGCTCTGGTGCTCATTTCGTTCGACTAGACTCTTCAGTCCCCGACGAACGGACACCGACGGACGGAGAGACTTGACTGACGCATTGGTAACTCTTAAGGTACCGTTCTGGCATGATTGCAATCAGGGAATACATCGACTCTGGAGGTCGCAATCCCTATGCGAGATGGTTCAATCGCCTTGATGCCCAGGCCGCCGCAAAGGTGGCGACAGCCCTCGTAAGGCTGGGGATGGGCAACCTTTCCGGCGTCAAGGGGGTCGGCGCCGGTGTGTTCGAACACCGTATCGACTTCGGCCCCGGCTACCGGATCTACTTCGGCAAGGACGGCGAGACATTGATCATTCTATTGGGTGGAGGCACCAAGAATCGCCAGCAGCAGGACATCGAAACGGCACGAAGTCATTGGCAAGACTACAAGCGGCGCAAACGACAGGAGGCTTGAGAGCCATGTCTCTGACACGCGAATTCAAGGAAACGATCAAGGCGCGCATCGACCGCGACCCGGTCTTCCGGGAAGAACTGCTCAAGGAGGGAGTCGAGTGCCTGCTGTCGGGAGATGTCGAAGTCGGCAAGGCAGTGCTACGCGACTACATCAATGCCACCATCGGCTTCAAGGAACTGGGCGGCCTGACCGAGAAATCGCCCAAGAGCCTCATGCGCATGTTCGGCCCCGCCGGCAATCCGCAGGCGCGGAATCTGTTCGAGGTCATCGGCCGCCTTCAGGAACGCGAAGGTCTTCACCTCAAGGTGCAAGCAGTTCGGTAAGCCGCATCGCTTTCCGCTGCGAAGAGCCCACAGCCACATTCCTTGACCATGATCAAGTTCGCAGCTGTCAGTTCCAGACTACGTGTTCATGAGTCCACAGCCCGGCGTTGCGAGGTTCGTGTGCCATGGTCGCTTCCATGAATTCCACCGGATGGTTGGCCTTCAACCATGCCGTCTGGTAGGCGATGAGGGCATAGGCTGCGGCGTGACTTTTGAGGAAGCCGTAGCCAGCGAACTTGTCGACCTTCTCGAAGATGTGGATCGCTGTCTCTTCATCGATGCCACGCTCGACTGCGCCCGAAACGAAACGTTTACGTTGGGCGACCATTTCGACTTTCATCTTCCTGCCCATCGCCCGACGCATCAGATCGGCCTCGCCGAGGCTGCAGCCCGCGAGAATCCGGGCGATCTGCATCACCTGCTCCTGGTAGATTATGATGCCGTAGGTCTCCTTCAGGACAGGCTCCAGCCTGGGGTGGAGATAATCGATCGGTTCGCGGCCGTTCTTGCGGTTGCACAAGAGTGGGATGCGGTCCATTGGTCCCGGACGATAAAGCGAACAGAGCGCGATGATGTCCTCGATCGAGTCGGGTCGAAGCTGACGCAACGCATCCTGCATGCCTTCGCCTTCCATCTCGAACACGCCAACAGTGTCCCCACGCGACAGCATTTCGAATGTTCGTTCATCGTCCAGAGGCAGATTCAGGAGATCGATTTCAATGCTCTTGTCCAGGAGTGCCTTTCGTGTGTCCTCAAGTACGGTCAACTTCTTGAGTCCGAGAATGCCGAATGGGACGAGCCCGACCTTCTCCACCCATCTCAAACTGAATTGAACCGTCGGCAGGTCGGATGAGCCACTTCCACGACAAAGCGGAGCGAGTCGCTGCAACGGTCGATCCGCGATGACAATGAACGCATCCCCAGTTGAGGCGTGTCGGTTAAGGCCTTCCAGCTTGAGCGCGATGTCGAGCAAGCGAGCAACCTTGGTCTCCCGACGCGCCTGCTGCAGCCCTTCCTCGTCGTCAATCGCATGCTGAAGTGAAACGGGCATGCCGGGATCAACAGGAACCATCTTGGCGAGCCGATCGACTTGATCATCAGGCATCTCCAGCACACGGCCCACATCGCGCAGGACGGCGCGGGCTTCGAACGTTTCGAACGTGGCGATCCGGGCGACACGGTCGAAGCCGTGGCGTTGCCGGACGTAGGCGATCACCTCATCGCGCCGGTCCTGGCAGAATTCAACGTCGAGATCCGGCATCGAGAGACGTTCGGGATTGAGGAAACGCTCGAACAGAAGTCCGAAGCGTATCGGATCAAGGTCGGTGATGGTGAGCGCCCACGCGACCACGGACCCCCTTACGGAACCGCGCCCCGGCCCCACGGGAATGCCCTGCCGCTTGGCCCACTGGATGAAGTCCGCGACGATCAGGAAGTAGCCGGGGAACCGCATCCTGGCAACGATGTCGAGCTCGATGTCGAGCCGTTCGCGGTAGGCTGACTCCACGCACTTGCGCTCATCTGAGTCCATCTCAGGAGTGAAGACATGGCGCTCGAGCCGCGTTTGCAAACATTCTGTCGCCTGGCGGCGCAATTCCTCTTCCTCGCTCACGCCATGCTCGGACGGATAGGAGGGCAGGATTGGCTTGCGCCCGCACGGGACGAAAGTGCACCGCTGTGCAATGGCCAGCGTGTTATCGGCGGCTTCGGGCAGGTCGGCGA
>JAJEBJ010000065.1 GCA_022822575.1 Alphaproteobacteria bacterium
GATTACCAGTGCGTCCGTCGCTGGTGTATTCGTGGTCTTCGCGAAGACCGATTCAGACGCTGCGCATAAGGGCATAACCGGGTTTGTCGTGCCGCGCGACACGGAGGGGCTGTCAGTTGGCGAGCCGGAAGAGCTGCTCGGCCTGCATTCAAGCCCGACAGCGGAAGTCTCGTTCAACGACGTTCGGGTCCCGGAGAGCTGTCGCCTCGGTGAAGAAGGAGAGGGTTTCCGGCTGGCCATGATCACGATGGACGAAGCGCGGGTGAACATTGCTTGCTGCGCTCTGGGAGCAGCCGCTTCAGCGGTCGAGACCGCCGTGGAGTACGCTCGCGAACGCCATCAATTCGGCGTGCCAGTCATCGACCATCAGGGACTGGGTTTCGAGGTCGCGGACCTTGTCACAGGCCTGGCGACGGCACGGGCCATCGTTGCAGATGCGGTGTTGGCCATGAGAACGGGGCAGGGGCGGCGCCCGGGCGTTTATGCGGCCATGGCAAAGCGCGTCGCTTCGGACTTCGCGATGGAGGCGGCTGTTCAGGCCACGCAGGTTCTCGGTGGCTATGGCCTGACCCGCAGCTATCCCACGGCACGCCTCATTCGCGATTGCAAGGCGCTGCAGATCCTTGAAGGCACAAATGAAATCCAGAAGTGGATCATCTCGCGTGAACTGGCCCGTAACGGGTTGGACTTGATGGAACTGGACGACCTGTTGGACTGACCGGTCAATCCTGATGCGAACCAAAGGAACGAGAACATGAGCAAACCTGTGGACATCCTGGGACATCTCTTCACACCTGAATCGATTGAAAAGCACTTCTTGGGAGACGAGGAGGAGTTGGCCGTCTTCGAGAGCATCGGCCGGGCCAATACGCTCAAGGGACTCACGGTAGAGGAGTTTCGCAAGTACGTGGATGAAGTCGGGTTGGGTCGAACCAACATCGCGGCATTCTATGGCTGGAGCTATCGGTTCCAGCGTCCCTATCTGCATGTGACTCCCGAGGAAGTCCATGAGGTCACGAGTCAGCTGCCGGGCACTGCTTTTGGGCTGTTCGGCGTGAACCCGTTCGATGCCTTGCGGGGTGTGAAGCACTTTGAGAAATCTGTGAAGGAATACGGTTTCGTCGGCATTCACGTACACCCGCACGGGTTCGATCTTGGACCCGATCACGCCTTTTACTTCCCGTACTATGCGAAATGCGTCGAACTGGGCGTTCCTGCCGTGTTCTCTATGGGGCACACGCTGGACTTCATGCCGATTGAAAACGGCCGGCCTGTTCGCCTGGACAAGATTGCCCTCTATTTCCCGGAGTTGACCATCGTGTGCACGCACACCGGCTGGCCATGGGTTGAAGAGGCTATCGCGTTGGCCTCGAAGCATCCCAACGTCTATCTCGGCACCTCGGCCTATGCGCCGAAGTACTGGAAACCTGAGATGGTCAAGTTCATCAATTCCTGGGGGCAGGACAAGGTCCTGTGGGGATCCGACTTCCCATTGGTGAAGCACATCGAGGCCTTCGCGCAACTTGAGGCGCTGGAACTCAAACCTCACGTCATGGAAAAGCTCCTCTGGCAGAACGCCGAGAAGGTGTTCAAGTACGAAGGATAGTTTTGATGAAAGCGCCCATTCGATTGCAGTTCGAAGACAAGGTTGCTGTCCTGACAATCGAACGCAACGAGCGTCGAAATTCACTCGACAACGATGCTATCGATTCCTTTCTTGAGGCCTTGATGAAGGTGCGTCGCTCGTCGGTGGTGGCGCTTGTCATCACGGGTGAGGGCGACCGGTCCTTTTGCGCCGGGTCTGACCTTAAAGCAATGAAAACCTACAACGAGGAGGAAGTTACACATCACACCCACCTCTTTGGATTGCTGACCCAAACCATCGATGAGTTGCCCTGTGCGACCATTGCTGCCATCGAGGGTGCCTGTCTGGGTGGCGGCCTTGAGATTGCACTTGCCTGTGACAGCCGTATTGCCGATCAAGGCGCAACGTTCGGTTTCCCGGAGATTACCGTTGGTCTGCTTCCCACTGGCGGCGGGACCATCCGGGCGCCGCGTGCCATCGGTCTGGCCCGATCTCGTGAGCTGATGCTGTTTGGCGAGCGGATTGACGCTCGGTATGCCTGCGAAATTGGACTGATAAGCCGGGTTGTGCCGGGGAGTGTCCGTGAGGAGGCGCGCGCCCGTGCGGACCTTCTGGCAAGTCAGACGCATCGTGAAGCGGTGATGCTCTTGAAGGCCATGCTTGTCTCCGGTGCGGGCGCGGAACCCGGTCTTGGCGCGAAGATGGCCTATATCAGCGATGTTGCCTTGTCACGCTCGCCACATTTCCTCGAGCCCTCGCAACCGGAGAAGGCGAAGTGACGAGTGAGCCGACACCGATGATGCAGAGTGTCCGAGTATTGGACCTTAGTCAGTTCATTCCGGGCCCCTACTGTACGATGCTGCTTTCCGATCTCGGCGCTGATGTGGTGAAAGTCGAACCTCCGAGGGGCGATCCGCAAAAGGTGGACGGACCACTGGACGACGACGGTGTGTCGCTCTGGTATCGAATCATCAATCGCAACAAGCGGATCGTGTCGCTGGATCTCAAGACTCCCGAGGGTCTCGCGGTGCTGGACAAGTTGATCGGCGTGGCCGATGTGCTGCTGGAGAGTTTCAGGCCAGGTGTCCTTGCCCGTTTGGGCTATGGAGCCGAACGTCTGGCCAAGCTGAACGATCGCCTGATTCACTGTGCACTCTCTGGCTGGGGCCAGACCGGCCCCTATCGCCTGCGTGTCGGTCACGATAACAACTATCAAGCCTCGGTCGGCGTCCTTGACATCTCGGGAACGGCGGCGCAACCGATTACAGCCAATCCGCCCATCGCTGATTTTGCCGGTGCATTGAACTCATTTGGTTTGATCGCTGCTGCACTTTATCGACGAGAGTGCACAGGCCAGGGGGCGTTCATCGACGTCGCAATGTCGGACGTAGCTCTCTCATTCATGGGTCCGGACGTGGCGTCTCTGGCACAACCGGATTTCGATACCCGTCGCGGGAAGGGCCCCTATGCGGGAGGATGGGCATGCTACAATACGTACCGTTGCGCCTGTGGCGGGCACGTGACGATTGGTGCACTTGAACCCCGCTTCTGGGCCAACTTCTGCAAGGTCGTCGGTCACCCTGAATGGATTGCCCGACAGAACGACCCCCGTCCGCAATTGGATCTGATTGGCGAGGTGGCGTCCTTGGTGGCGACACGCAACCGCTCGGACTGGATCGCAACGTTGGGCAACGTTGAGTCCTGTTTTCACGAAGTTCTCGAGCTCGGCGAACTGGCGACCAATGAGCAGGTCACCGCACGCCAGGTGCTGATCCCTGGTGATGACGGGATACCGGATGTTCTGCTGCCGGCATGGTTGGACGGATCAAGGCCGCCGGCACGACGGCCCTACACTCCGGTGACTGCGGAGGGTGTGGCGGCAGACTGGGTGCCAGCAGCCCAGGGTTCGGCCAATTCCAACGAGAGACACTGAAGAGTTGTGGGGTAGTCTTCACAGTTGGATCCATCGACGATGAAGCACCGCGGAGAGCACAATGGCCGATTATCGCTTCCATAATCGCCACATCGAGACGTTGTCGCGCGATGAGTTGGATGCGTTGCAACTCGGTAAGCTCCGCGAAATGTTGACCCATGTCGCCGAGACCAATCCATTCTACGCCAATCATTGGCGCAATGCCGATATTGATGTTGCAAAGGTCAGGTCGTTGGAAGACCTCAGGATGATTCCAATGGTCGAAAAGGCGGATTTTGTCGCCGACCAAGACGACAATCCGCCATTCGGCACGCGGATGGGTAGCTTCAACCGGAACCTCGGTCGTTCCGAGATCTATACGACCAGCGGCACCAGCGGTCAGGGAAAGGAACTGCACGCCTGCAGCCTTCGTGAGTTGCGCGATATGGAGGAGATCTACCGATATGGGTTCACGTGGGCAGGAATGCGACCAGGTGATCTGGTGCTTATGACACTGCCGATCACGATGTTGGCAGGAGGCCGGGTGGAGTACCAGGGTGCAATTGGAGCTGGCCTGACAGTCATTCCGGTTGGAACTTATGATGCAGCGACCAAGGTGGAGCACATCCGGCGTTTCTCACCACGGGCTCTCTATGGCAGCACGTCATACTTCGGTCATCTCGCGTCAGTCATGGGAGAAGAAGCAAAAACCAGCGGAATTGAAGTGCTTCTGACCGGGATGGAGGGAGCGGGCCTGTCCTTCTTGAAGGCCATCGAAGATATGTGGGGGGCAACCGCATACGATCGCTTTGGTTGCGCTCAGGTTCGGGCCGACTTCATGTTCACGGATGAGAGTGGAGTAGGAAAGCCGGGCCAGCCTGGGGTGCTGCTGAATCTTGATCCCTACGTCTTGCTCGAGGTGATTGATTCAAATTCCGGCCTTCCTGTTGCAGATGGCGAGTTCGGCGAGATTGTTGTGACGAGCCTGTACCATTTCGATAATCCCACCATTCGAAACCGGTTGCGCGACGGCGGGGTGCTCCGCCGGGGCGGCTGCCCCGCAGCCGTGCGCAACTTTCATGGCATCGAGATCGCATCCATCGGACGGATGGACGATGTGCGCAAAGTGAAGGGAATCAACATCTTCCCGCAGGCGGTCGATGATCTGGTGTATTCTTGGCCGGAGATCGAGCAGTACGAGGTCGTGCTAACCCGGACCCCGGATTATCTCGACATCGCGACGTTACGTCTTCAACTGCGGGATTCCGTGGGAAATCATGCGATAGATGCGTTCTTGAATGACGTGCGAAGGCGCATCAAGGACAGGCTTGGCGTGAATTTCGAACTGGAGATTGTTCCCAGGCTGGAAGTATCCAGCTACAAGGCGAGGCGTTGGCTCGACCTTCGCTGATCCTTCGCTGGATGACGTGCTTGCCGATCCAGTCATCGAACCGCCACACTTGTGAAGGGCTTTCGGTAGATTGTTCGCCAAACGAACGGCTGAAGGTTGCGGGAGACGTCAAGGGTCGCCCCTGGCGCAATCGCCACGATCAGGTCGTTGTTCTTGATAGTGTGGCGCCGTACGGGCAGGTCGCCCGGAGGTCCTGGGGCTCTGGCGCCGCAGGGGCGGCCATCGCGTGACGGGTTGAGGATTGCGTTTGAACTCCACTCAACCGAGTGAACAGTGCGATGACCCTGCTGGCATGGTTGGAACAGGCTTCCGATGTCGCTCTGCTTCACGGCCGAGCGCATGATCGCGCCACTGCCTTTGCCCAGGTCGAAACCGTGGCGTGTGGTGGCGCCTGATCGCAGATCAGCTCTGTTCCAAGGTGCGCAAGGCTTCCCAGTCTGATGGACGAGTCTGAGCACGACGTGCTGGTCTCCAAGACCTTCCGAAGAAAACGCCAAGAGAAGTCGTGCTTCAACACCTCTTCGACAGTTCATGTAGGGATCCCGAGATGCACCAACGTTGTCGTTGTGACGCGGGTGAGCCTTGCCCGAGAAGGGCCGATTCACTTTCCTGCGAGAAAGCCAACACTCGTCTGGGCTGTACCGAGTTCCGCGAGTGAAGAACGACGAGTGGCCCGTCCCAAGGGCTTACACGACACTGGAATCCATCTCTCCGGTGGGCGATCATCTCTTCCGCAAGCTGTCCGCCGTGGCAGTCTGGACGAAACCGTCCGCCGGGTAGTTCAACCCGTGTCAGGCTCCCAGGCCACGTCGCGGGACATGATCCGAGAAGACACCATTGACGGGAGTGGACGTATGGCGCGAAACATCCCCTCTTTAGTTGCACTCCGGTACTTTGAGGCTGCGGGTCGCAATCTCAGTTTCAAGCTTGCAGCGGAGGAGATGAACGTCACGCAGGCCGCGGTCAGTCACCAGATCCGCCAACTTGAAGCCCATCTGAAGGTTCGACTGTTCCGTCGCCTTCACCAGCGGGTCGAGCTGACCGGTGAGGGCGATGAGCTCCTGGACGCCACGACCGAGTACTTTGACCGGATCGCGGAGGTTTGTGGTCGGATTACCGGTCAGCAAGAACAGAACTGCATTCAGCTGAGCGTCACGCCGCTTCTCTTGTCCAACTGGCTGTTACCCAACCTCGAGGAGTTTCTCGGTCCCGTGCCAATGTCGGATGTGGTGCTCAGGTCATCCCTGCTGCCGCCGTCGGAAGACGAAGAGGCATTCGATATGAAAATCTTCTTTTCGACAGGGGAAATCCGACAGAGCTCGTTTACTCCTCTGATGAAGGACGCACTTGTTCCCATGTGTGCGCCCGGTCTTCTGAATGAACTGCCAAGTAGGGACATTGATTCCGTGATCACCTCACTTCGGCTCGTTCACGAATTCGATCACTCGTGGTGGGCACAGTGGCTGGAAAACGCAGGACTCGAGGCCGAGGCCGCTCAACAGGGAATGGTCGTCAATGATCCGACGGTCCTGGAGAATGCCGCTCTGCTGGGTAAGGGACTTATCCTTGGCTCGACGATGTTCCTTGCCGAGCACGTGATTTCAGGCCGTTTGGTACAACCTTTTGCCAACCAGATATCATTGCCAATCCACTACTATCTGTTCGCGAAGCCCGCTGCACGAAGCCGCAGGAGGCTCAAGCAATTCAGTGATTGGCTCATCAACAGCGCACAGGCCTTCCAGTTTCAACGAGAACAGTTACTTTCGGGGCGGGACTCTGAACTCAGAGTCGTCGTGGGCGCCTGAACAATGCCGAGAAAGACAATTGCCGTATCAGATTGATGTGCGTCTGCCAGGCTTGAGTGAGCCAATCGAAGGAGGAAGTGCATAAGAATGAAGGGCCATCGATGAACCGTAGAATGATGCTCTCGAACGGAGGAGCAATGATCGCATCCGGCGTGGTGCCTCGGCCTCACGATGCGCAATCTGGATCAGGCCCGCAACTGACAGGATATCTCCGCACGAACTGGAGCCAGGACCCGTATTCCTACGGCAGCTATTCGTTCATCGCGGTTGCTGCGACCCGTGATGATTACGGTCGACTGGCGGAACCGGTGATGAACAGGCTCTTCTTTGCCGGAGAAGCTACGAACCGGCAACGAAACAGTTCAGTCCATGCGGCGCTGGAAACGGGGCGATCTGTCGCACAGTACGTTCTGGCCGGCGACCATCAGAACATCGGGATCGTCGGAGCGGGCATGTCAGGCTTGGTGGCTGCCCACGGGATCAGTGCAGACGGTCGAAACGTGCATGTGATTGAAGCACGTGATCGCATGGGCGGACGAATACACACAGACCATTCTCTGGGTGTGGCCGCCGATTTGGGTGCGAGCTGGTTGCATGGGGCAATTGGCAATCCATTGACAGAGTTAACGGACATGTCGGGCATGCGTAAAGTTCTCGCGAATACCCGATCCAGCAATTGGGTAGCTCGGGCGCACGGAGGAGTCCTCAAGGAGGCAGATGTTCCGGCCTGGGTCGTTGAACTCGGTGAATACGACAATCGTGCCGGCACCGAGCCCGGTACCCTGAACGAGTCGGCCTACACACGCTCTGCCGACTACAGGGGTGACGAGTTCATTTTTCCGGATGGATACGCCGAAATCTTCAAGCAATTCAGCGGACACTACGAAGTGACTCTGAGTGAACCGGTTACCGCCATCGAATATGGCGATGCCGGCGTGCAGGTGACGACCAACGGCGCAGTGCACGAATTTGACGCTGTTGTGGTCACCGTGCCGCTTGGTGTTCTGAAGTCGGGAGACATCTTCTTCAGCCCCGAATTGCCTCAAGAGAAGCGCAATGCGATTGAGCGGCTCGGCTTCGGCGTCCTGGACAAGATCTACCTGAAGTTTGACGAAGTTTTTTGGGATCGGGAACAACACCTGATCGTGACGCCCTTCACCGGTTATCCGCGCGGTCACTACAATGACTGGCTCAACCTGTATCCATTGTTGGAACAACCGATACTGGTGGCGTTCAATGGCGGGCCAGCTGCCCGAGCGCTCTCGACAGAATCCGATGAAACGGTTGTCGGCGGTGCGTTGAATGCCATCCGAAGCGCATATGGTCATGGTCCTGACTGACGAGTGGCAAACGACTGCTATCTCGCCACAAAAGGACTTTCATTTCCGCAGTGTTGATGAAAAGGACTCGGACCATCCCTCACGGCTCGCCCCGTCGTGCTCGCTTGCGACAATTGTCAATGCGCCTTGACGAAGCCCAGGGATAATCGTTCTCAATCGTGCTCGTTGAATGCCTGATCACAACGGTGCCGACCCAGACGCTCCTGATAGTCATGCTTGCGCCAGTCCGCACGGAACAGCCACTGCTCTTCCGGTTGCCGTCGGGCGAGAGCCGGGTTGATTTCCACTTCGTCGAAACCGCTTCGCCGGGCCATGGCGTATTGATCCGCGAGGACGTGGCCGGCCGCGCGGAGCCGACCCCGGTAGCCCAGCAGCCGCAGGTGACGAGCCAGCGAGAAACCGCGGCCGTCCAGGTGCGACGGGAATGAAATGCGAATGAGGGCGATGCGCTCGAAGAGGCTCACGAAGTCTTCGGCCAGCGCGTTGTTCTCGACATCGAGCGCAGCCCCATCAGGCAAGGCGGCGTAATCGTCTTCTCGGCTCCACCGGACAATCTCACCTCGCCAGTCGTCGTGATGAAACCCGGTGTCGCGGACGAGAATTCCGGAGTTCCCGCGTCTCACGGTTAGCGTCCTCCGGTGAGTGTGGTATCGGGATAGAGCGCTGCCTTGAAGGGCTGCATGCCGACGCGCCGGTATGTCGTGAGAAAGGCCTCATCGTTTGACCGGAGCTCGAGGTAGGTGTCGATCAACCGTTCCACGGCGGGGACGACGTCGTCTGCCGCAAAGCCAGGGCCGGCGCGTTCACCGAGCGCGGCCGTTTCCGTTCCGTCGCCGCCGAGGGTGATCTGGTAGTTCTCGACGCCGGCGCGGTCGAGACCGAGAATGCCGATGTGCCCGACGTGGTGGTGCCCGCAGGCGTTGATGCAGCCGGATATCTTGATCTTGAGATCGCCGATCAGGCGCTCGTCCCCACGTTCCTTCATCCGGATGGCAATGCCCTGGGCGATCGGGATGGAGCGGGCGGTAGCGAGGTTGCAGTAGTCCAACCCCGGGCAGGCGATGATGTCTGATGCCAGCCCGACATTGGCAGTGGCGAGCTCCGCCTCCCGCAATGCAGCATGCACCGCGGGCACATCGCGCTTGTGCACGTGGGGCAGAATGCAGTTCTGTTCATGGCTGATTCGGATTTCGTCATGGCCGTATCGCTCCGCCAGGTCGGCGATGACGCGCATCTGCTCTGCGGTGGCATCGCCCGGCGTGGCGCCGTGAGCCTTGAGCGAGATGGTGACGATTGCGTATGCGGGATTCCAGTGCGGATAGAGGTTGGTATCGACGAACGACCGGAAAACCGGGTCGCGCGCGAGCGCCGCCTCGAATTCTCCGGTCGGCGCCTCGATGAACGCCGGCGCCGTGAACATCGCGCTGATGCGCTTGAGGAGTGCCTGGTGCACGCCTTGGAATGCCTTGCGTTGAATCAGGAAGCGTTGCTCGACGCGTTCGCGGAAGGCCTCGAGCCCGTGCTCGTTGACCGTGATCTTGATGCGCGCCTTGTACTTGTTGTCGCGACGCCCGATGGCGTTGTAGACCTGCAGGATGGACTCGACGTAGGGCAACAGGTCCGCCTCTGGCAGGAAGTCGCGGATGACCGGGCCGATCACCGGGGTGCGCCCGAGTCCGCCCCCGACCACAACCTCGTAGCCGGTCTCGCCCGCCCCATTGCGGATCATGCGGAGTCCGATGTCATGAGCGCGGGTCACGGCACGGTCAATCGGGGAGCCGCTCACTGCAATCTTGAACTTTCTTGGCAGGAACGCGAATTCCGGGTGATCCGTCGACCATTGCCGAAGCAGTTCGGCGGTCGGGCGGGGATCGGCGATCTCGTCGGCTGCCGCACCGGCAAAGTGGTCGGCGGTGACGTTGCGCACACAGTTGCCGGATGTCTGGATCGCATGCATTTCGACGTCCGCGAGAGCGTCGAGAATGTCCGGCACGTCCTTCAGTCTGGGCCAGTTGAACTGGATGTTCTGGCGCGTCGTGAAGTGACCGTAGCCCTTGTCCCAGTGTTCCGCGATATGGGCCAGCTGGCGCATCTGCCGACTGTCCAGGGTTCCGTAGGGGATGGCCACACGAAGCATGTAGGCGTGCAGTTGCAGGTAGAGCCCATTCATCAGTCTGAGTGGCTTGAACTCCTCTTCGGTCAGGGAACCCTCAATGCGGCGCTCCACCTGCTGGCGGAACTGTGCAACCCGACTGCGTACGAACTCCCGGTCGAAACTGTCGTATCTGTACACGCGTCAGTCCTCCGCCTGCTTGCCATGGCAGTAGTTGGTAGGCCCCGTCGCTCGAAGAATCTCCCGGATGTGGACCGGTTCCGGTCCCTGATGACCTTCGCACACAGCCTCCATCAGATAGGGTTCGACGATGGCATCCCCCTGGGCTTCGGCTGCCGCCAGGCTTCGGTTCGCTTCGTCTTGGTTCTCGAAGAGGTATGCGTCAACCGGGCGGCGTGTCCAGGCGCCATCGGGCGCGAGGTAGACCACATCTCCATCGAAGAGGTCGTTCGCGGTCAGAATGCAGGGCCTGAAAGCGCGGGCCATCACACAGCCTCCCGGCGGACCTCGAAACCCGTCTCCGTGCTCCGCATCGCGGCGCGTGGCAGGACGCCGAGCATCAGCACCACCGGTCCCGCAAGGCGTGCTTCTTCCAGTGCATCGGGCAAACCGAGAAGCGTTGTCGCGACGATCCGCTTGTCCTGTCGCGAGGCGTTCTCGACGATCGTGATCGGCGTTGACGGCGCAGCCCCGCGCATCAAAAGTCGCCCGCGCAGGAAGGCGGCCGCCCGCTTGCCCATGTAGATTGCGGCGACGGACCCGGGCCGGGCGAGGGCAGCCCAATCATGCTCGGCGAACCCGTCGACGTCACGGGCCGTGATGAGGCGAAGCTCCGAATTGCGCCCGCGCCGTGTCAGCGAAGCCCCCATGTCCGCAGCCGCGCCGGCGGCCGCCGTGATTCCCGGGACGACCTCCCAGGAGATGCTTGCGGTCTCCATCGCCTTGATCTCTTCGTCCAGTCTGCCGAACACCGCCGGATCACCGGACTTGAGCCGGATCACGTGCTTTCCTTCTCGGGCACGATGCACCAGCAGCGCGTTGATTCGGGCCTGCGACCACGACGGGCCGTATCCTGTCTTGCCTGCGCAGACGCATTCGGCTTCCCGCCGCGCGAGTTCAAGCACCTCTGCGGAGACCAGCCGGTCATGCACCACGACGTCCGCCTCGTGCAGACGGTTGCGCGCTTTGAGCGTGAGCAGTTCCGGATCGCCCGGTCCAGCGCCTACAAAGGAGACCAGGCCAGGAGGGCGTGTCGCGGTGGCGGCCTCGTCAAGCAGCGAACGGAGCGCTTCGCGGGCGCCGTTCCTGCCCTCCCTGGCATAGCCGCGGGGGCCGCGTCGGAAAAAGTACTCGGACCAGAGCGCCCGTCGCATCCGGCCCGAAGGCACGCTGTCGCACCTGTTCCGGAATGCCTGCGCGATGCGCGCGAGCGGTCCCAGGGAAATCGGCAGCTGCGCCTCGATAACCGCTTTGAGGTTCCGGGCCAGCACGGGAGCCGTCCCTTCGGTTCCGATGGCCACGGTGACCGGATCGCGGTCCACGATGGCGGGCGTGATGAAGTCGCTTCCCTCGAGATTGTCGACGATGTTGACGGGGATCCTGAGTCGCCGGGCCAGCGCGCCAACGCGCGCATCCTCCGAGGGAACGTTGCTCGCGCAATAGACGAGCGCGGCGTTGTCGAGGTCACCGGTTTCAACGCGCCGCCCGTCGTGGCGCAATGCGCTTTCGCGGTGCCACGCCAGGATCTGCGGATCCGGGTCAGGGCCGAATACCGAAATCTCGGCGTCGCTCTTCAGCAGCAGGCGCAGCTTGGCCACCGCAGCCTGCCCGACGCCGGAGACGACGACACGCCGGCCCGCAAGGCGGAGGAAGATCGGGAAATGCTGCACGGCGACTGCCCGTTATCGCTTTCTCTTGGTGTCGATGAATTGTATATATTTTCTAGTCTTTGGACAGAATGTTTACAAAATATGAATGTTCGTATACGATTTAGGCATTGGCTAGAACATTGTTCGCGCTTGTGATGGAGACGGTGATGGCATTCCAGCTCGATGGCGTCGATCGGAAAGTTCTTGCGGTGATGCAGGAGGACGCTTCGCGCTCCCTTGATGACATTGCGGAGAAGGCTGGCGCCTCGCGGACGTCGGTATGGCACAGAATACGCAAGCTCCGGGGTGCAGGGATCATTCGACAGAACACGGTTGTTCTCGATCCTGACAAGCTGGGTCTGGAGGCGTGTTTCTTCGTGCTCATCCGGACTTCCGAACACCAGAAGGACTGGCAGGACCGGTTCC
>JAJEBJ010000478.1 GCA_022822575.1 Alphaproteobacteria bacterium
GTCAACCGACGTGTAGCGGCCCACCGTCACCACGGGCTTGCCCGTCACCTGCCTGACCCAGGACGTGTAGTCCTCCTGGAACCCCTCCTCGGCAAAGCGGGCGGTCTGACTGTCGTTTTCCCACTCGCTCAGGTTGACATCCCAGAGATCCGGCAGATCGGCCAGCAGTTCCACCGCGGCACGGCCGTCACCGTCCGAAGTGATGCCCTCATCGCCTTCCAGTTCATCCACCGCCAGGCGCAGGGCAACCCCCATGGTGTCGCCGACCGCCTCCTTCGTGTCCTCCAGAACCTCGCGAATGAGACGCACCCGGTTTTCGATCGATCCACCGTACTCGTCGGTCCGCGTGTTGTAGCGGCGCGACAGGAAATGCTGCAGCAGGCACAGGTTGTGCCCGGCATAGACATAGACAATATCGAAACCGGCTTCCCTCGCCCTCAGCACGGCCTGACGGTGCCAATGCCGGAAACGGGCGATGTCGGAACGGTCCATGGCCCGTGCCTGGCCCGGATCACCGTCCTGCAGGGGGATGGCAACGGGCGCCATGGCCACTTCGCGCGACAGGCGGTTGTGACCGGCCATGCCACCGTAGACCAGTTCACACGCCGCCAGCGCGCCGTGGCGTTTCACGCTGTCGACCATTCTTGCCATGATCGGAATGTCCTGACGGGTCCACAGGCGGGCCTCGATGGCCGGCGTGATGTCACCTGTGTGATGGAAGTCGCACTCCTCGGTGGATACCACCGCCCAGCCACCCTCGGCCTTCATGCCGCGCATGGCCGCCATGGCACTGGGATAGTGGGTTCCCATGCCGTTGCAGTGCGGCACCTGGTAGAAGCGATTGCGTGCGGTGACCGGTCCTATGGCCACCGGTTCGAACAGGATGTCGTACTGCGGATCACGGCTCATGTTGTCTTGCCTCCGGATGTTCATTGTCGGGGCGCCGTTGACCGGGATAGCATCCCGGAAGAAGGAAGGGGCACACAAGGGTGGCATTCATTGTCGCACTCGACCAGAGCACAACGTCGAGTCGCGCCATTCTCCATGATGGCGACCGGTGCAGCGTGCATCAGGCGAGTGCGGAAACCAGGTCGAGCTTTCCGCAACCCGGCTGGGTCGAACAGGATCCCGACGACATCCTTGCAACCAGCATCGAGGTCCTGCGCACGGTGCTGGACGAGTCCGGCGCCGCCCCCTCGTCCATCGCCGCCATGGGCATCACAAACCAGCGTGAAACGGTGGTCGTCTGGGACCGCGCCACCGGCCGGCCGGTGTCTCCCGCCATTGTCTGGCAGGACCGCAGAACCTCCGGCATGTGCCGCCGCCTTGCCGCCGAAGGTCACTCCGCGCTGATTGCCGAGCGGACCGGCCTGCTGCCGGATCCCTATTTCTCGGGCACCAAGATCGCCTGGATTCTCGACCACGTGGAAGGCGCCAGGGAACGTGCCGAACGCGGCGACCTTCTGGCCGGCACCGTTGACACCTGGCTGCTGTGGCACCTGACCGAAGGCAGGGTCCACGCCACCGACGCCACCAATGCCTCGCGTACCATGCTCTACAACATCCGCGAGGGGCGCTGGGATGACGATCTCTGTCACCTTCTCGGAGTGCCGGGATCCATGCTCGCCCATGTGCGGGACTGTGCCGACGACTACGGCACCTCCAAGGTCGGGGACCTTCCCATCCGCGGGGTCGCGGGTGATCAGCAGGCGGCCTCCATCGGTCAGGCCTGCTTTCGGCCGGGGATGATGAAGGTCACCTGCGGTACCGGCTGCTTTGCCCTTCTCAACATCGGAAGCGAGCCGGTGGTCTCGCGAAGGCGGCTGTTGACGACCGTCGCCTGGCAACTCGCCGGCGAACGCTGCTATGCGCTGGAAGGGTCGATCTTCAATGCCGGAACGGTCGTGCAATGGCTGCGCGATGAACTCGGTATCATCCGTGATGCGGATGATACCCCGGAACTTGCCGAAGCAGCCGATCCGCTTCACACGCCCTACCTGGTACCGGCGTTCACCGGCCTCGGCGCACCATGGTGGGATGCCGAATGCCGCGGCGCCATCCATGGACTGACCCGGGCGAGCGGCAAGGCCGAACTGGTGCGCGCCGCTCTCGAGAGTCTCGCCTACCAGGTGCGCGATCTCCTTGGCGCCATGCTTGATGACCAGGCATCGGCCGGCGACAACCCTGTCGTCCGGGTCGATGGCGGGATGAGCGCCAACGACATCGCCATGCAGTTTCTTGCCGACATCCTCGACATGCCGGTCGACCGGATGGCCAACGTCGAGGCAACCGCACTCGGCGTCGCCTGGCTTTCCGGGCATCAGGCCGGCGTGTGGCCCGACATGGAGAGCTTCGCCTCCTCCTGGCAGGGCGACAGGCGGTTCGTGCCGGCCATGGAGCGCGTCGAGGCCGACAGGCGCTACCGGGGCTGGCAGGATGCGGTGCAGCGCACACTCGTGGAGAAGCAGGGAGCAACGGAATGATCGACAAGGACACGGGAGCACGGCTCGACGCAGCCGTCGAGGCGGGCTTTGACGAACAGGTCGCCTTCACCGGCGACCTCGTCCGTCTGCCCTCGCTGAGGGGACAGGAGGCGACCGCTCAGGACTTCATCGCGCGCGCCCTGGCGGCGCGGGGATTTGCCGTTGATCGCTGGCAGATCAGGAACGAGGACATTCGCGACCTGCCGGGCTACTCACCCAAGCTGGACGACTATGACGACGCCTGGGTCAGCGTGGGGACGTTGCGCAGCAACACGCCCGGAGGCCGCTCGCTGATTATCAACGGCCACATCGATGTCGTGCCCGAAGGGCCGCACGACATGTGGTCAACCCCGCCGTTCGAACCCGTGGTGAAGGACGGCTGGATGCACGGGCGCGGCGCCGGCGACATGAAGTCGGGCTGGGTCTGCGGACTCTTTGCCCTCGATGCCATCAGGCAGGCCGGCTTTCGTCCAGCATCGGACGTCACCATCGAGGCCGTGATCGAGGAGGAATGCACGGGAAACGGGGCGCTGGCCTGCCGCCAGCGCGGCTATCTCGGCGATGCGGCCCTCATTCCCGAACCCATGGGTCATGGACTGCTGCGCTCGCAGGTCGGCGTCATGTGGTTCCAGTGCCATGTGCGCGGACATCCCGTTCATGTCTCCCGTGCCGGCAGCGGGGCCAACGCCATCGAGGCCGCCTGGCGCCTTGTCGATGCCCTCCACACGCTCGAGGACCGGTGGAATGCCGCCGGCCATGAACGCTATGCCGACATGACCCACCCGCTCAATTTCAACGTCGGCCGCATCGAGGGCGGGGACTGGGCGTCGAGTGTCCCGGCGTGGTGCCGCTTTGACATGAG
>JAJEBJ010000048.1 GCA_022822575.1 Alphaproteobacteria bacterium
GGAAGAGGACGCGGTCGCTGACGACGATGCGGTGGAGACCGATGCCGACGCGGCCGCCGGGGAGGACGACACGTCCGTTGCCGTGATCGAGGAAGAGGACGCGGTCGCTGACGACGATGCGATGGAGACCGATGCCGACGCGGCCACCGGGGAGGCCGGCACAGCTGTTGCCGTGATCGAGGACGACGCTACGGTCGGTGAAGACGATGTGGTGTTGACCGACACGGATGCCGCGGCCGGGGATGATGACACCCTTGCTGCGGTGGGCGAGGACGACGCCATCGGCGACGTCGCAGCCGTTACAGCGAGCGATGGTGGCGTCTCGGTCAGTGGCGACGATGCGGCGGCGGACGCAGGCACGCAGGATGCGCTGGACGATGGAGCCGGGGCTTCTGGCGATGATCTGGTTCTGGAAGAGGCGGCCGATCCGGAGTTCGATGTGGTGAGGGTCGAGGTCACCGGAGATGCGGTGATGGCAGGCGTGGGAGAGCCCGGAGCGACCATCGTCGTGACATCGGGCGATGACGTGGTCGGCGAGACCGTGGCCGATGACGCCGGTGACTGGGTGATCGTGACCGAGGAGCCCCTGGATCCCGGAGCCCATGAACTGGAGCTCACGTCGGTGAACGGGGATGGCGAGACGAAGCAATCCGACACGGTCGTCGTGGTCTCGGTGCCGCAGGAACCGACCGCCGACGATGTCCTGACCGTGATGATGAATGATGAGGATGGCGGCGACGTCGAGGTCATCCAGGGAGGAGAGGACGGGATCGGCATCTCCGGCGGTGGCGACCTGGCTCTCGAGAGCGTCACCTATGACGAGGAAGGCAACGTCTCCATGGGCGGCCAGGCGACTGCTGGTGACACGGTGGTCGTCTACGTCGACGACCGCGTCGCCGGAGTTGCCGACGTCGAGGACGGAGAATGGACGGTGGCACTCGACGAATCGGTCGAGGAGGGCACCCATTCGCTCAGAGTTGACGAGGTCAACGAGGAAGGTGACGTCGTCGCCCGTCTCGAGACGCCGTTCGTGCGCGCCACCTTCATCATGCCGGATGCCTCGGACCGGCTGATCGTGATCCAGCCCGGCAACAGCCTGTGGCGTATCGCCCGCCGGTCTTTCGGCCGCGGTATCCTCTACACCCTCATTTACGAGGCCAACAGGAACCAGATCGCCGATCCCGATCTCATCTATCCCGGCCAGATCTTCGTCATGCCGCAGAGCAAGGTGGCGGAGCACTGAAGGCGGCGCGGGCGATGGTTGAGACAGGCCGTTCCGTCTACGAGCCTGCCGGACCGGCCAATGAGGCGCTGTCGTCCTGGTATGTCAGGAACCTCGTACAGCGCACCATTGACCAGGCCTTCAAGGTGTCACCGGCCGCCGATGAGGCCTCGCCGGACGCCGGCGGGACTGGAAATCGCCGCCGCGGCAACGTATAGACACGCCACCGGCACAAAGAAGCCGTCCCCGGATGGCTTGCGAGGACGTCATGACTGCTCACTGGACACCGTCAGGCTGGCGCAATTTCCCTGTCCGGCAGATGCCGGACTATCCCGACAGGGACGAGCTGAAGGATGTGGAGGATCGCCTGCACACGTGTCCGCCTCTGGTGTTCGCCGGTGAGGCACGTTCTCTGAAACAGGCTCTGGCGAGGACGGCGCGGGGCGAGGCCTTTCTTCTCCAGGGTGGCGACTGTGCCGAGAGCTTCGCCGAATTCCATCCCGACACGATCCGCGACACCTTCAGGGTGTTGTTGCAGATGGCCGTGGTCCTGACGTTCGGAGCGTCGTTGCCGATCGTCAAGGTCGGTCGCATGGCTGGCCAGTTCGCCAAGCCGCGCTCGGCGCCCGTCGAGGTCCAGGGTGATGTCGAACTGCCGAGTTACCGGGGCGACATCATCAACGCCATCGGGTTCTCCGAGGACGACCGCCGGCCCGATCCCCAGCGCATGCTCCAGGCCTATCATCAGGCGGCCTCGACCCTCAATTTGCTGCGCGCCTTCGCCCAGGGGGGCTTTGCCGATCTGCAGCGGGTGTCGAGCTGGAACAACGACTTTGTTGCGGACAGTCCCCAGGGCCATCGCTATGCCGAGATGGCCGAGCGCATTCAGGAGGCGCTCTCTTTCATGAACGCCTGTGGCCTGACGCCTGAGAATGTGCCGCAGATGCGCGAAACCGACTTCTACACCTCCCACGAAGCGCTGCTGCTTCCTTATGAGGAGTCCATGACGCGCATCGATTCGACGACCGGAGGGTGGTACGACACCTCGGCCCACATGCTCTGGGTTGGTGACCGTACGCGCCAGAGCGACCATGCGCACGTCGAGTTCCTGCGCGGCGTCAACAACCCGCTCGGCATCAAGTGCGGCCCGTCGCTGGAGGCGGACGACCTGCTGCGTCTGCTCGATATCCTCAATCCCGACAACGAGGCCGGCCGCATCACGCTGATCACCCGGATGGGCGCAGGTCAGGCGGGAAACCATCTGCCAGGCCTGATTCGCCAGGTTGAGAGAGAGGGAAGGATTGTCATCTGGTCCTGCGATCCCATGCATGGCAACACGATCAAGGCGGCCACCGGATACAAGACCCGGCCATTTGACAGGATCCTGGCGGAAGTTCGCGAGGTGTTCGCCATTCACAGGTCCGAGGGTACCCATGCCGGTGGCGTGCACTTCGAGATGACGGGACGTGATGTCACGGAGTGCATCGGCGGTGCCCAGGCGATCTCGGATGACGATCTCTCGGACCGCTATCACACGCATTGCGATCCGCGCCTCAATGCCAGCCAGGCCCTCGAACTCGCGTTTCTCATCGCCGAACAGCTGAGAACTGAACGTGAACAGACAGTCAGGGCGGTGGCGGCGGAGTGATCGTCCGCACGGCGGCCGCCTGAGGCCTTGTCCACCGGAAGGACTGCCGTGATGCCGGCCATCGACCAGGGATGCCTGCAGTGGCCCCGGGACGGAGAGGTGAGCCGGTGGACGGACACCTATCTCAACCGCACGAGGAAGGCCGTCGCCTCTTTCGGTGACTGCCAGGTGACCTACGCCGTCTTCATGCGCCGGCCCGTGGTGTCGGCGCCCCGCCTGATGACCGACTGGCTGCACTCGATCGCCCGCACACGCGGTGTAACGATCGGCATTGACCTGGAGTACGAGGAGGGCCGCTGGATCGGCGCCGGTGAACCCATTGCCTACATCACCGGTTCCTTCGAGCATCTCGTGGATCTCGAGACCCTGTTCCTGCAGAAACTCGGTCCGGCCTGCGTGGCCGCCTACAACGCCTACACCATGTGTGTCGACATGCCGCGGACCGACTTCCTCGCCATGGATGCCCGCCACTGTGCGGGCACGGAGATGGCGGAGATCATGGCCTACGCCGCCGCCGTCGGGTCGATGCGGGCGCGGCGCAAGGTCGAGGCCCGGGGCTTTGTCGGCAACGCGACAGATGCCACGAGCCATTACTTCGGCAACGAGCGCGGGTTTGGCACCATGCCGCATTCCCTGATCGGCTATGCGGGCAGCACGGTGGCGGCGGCGGAAATGTTCCACGAGGTCCATCCCGAACTTCCCATGACCGTCCTTGTCGACTACTTCGGCAGGGAAATCAGCGACTCCATTGCAGTCTGCCGGCGTTTCCCGGATATGGCAGCGTCCGGAGACCTCGCCTTGCGCATCGACACCGGCGGCGGCCGTTTCGTCGAGGGTCTCGATCCGCCGCGCAGCTACGCCGTTCTGGAGCGCAACCGACCCGATGCTATTCGCGGATACCGTTCCGAGACCGAACTGCGCTACCTGATTGGCACAGGCGTTTCGGCCGCCGCCATCTGGCACCTGCGTGAACGGCTCGACGAAGCCGGCTTCCCGAAGGTCAGGATCGTCGCATCCTCGGGCTTCGATCCCGCCAAGTGCAAGGTCATGGCCGTCGCTGCCGCGCCGGTGGACGTCATCGGTACCGGAAGCTACCTGCCCGAACGGTGGAGCGAGACCTACGCTACCGCCGACATTGTGGCGTACAACGGCACCCCCCGGGTCAAGGTTGGCCGCGAGTTCCTGTTGCGTCATCCGGGCGGTCTTCAAGCGGATGACTGACACCCTGAGAATCGCGCTTGCCCAGCTCAATCCGGCTGTGGGTGATGTCGATGGCAATGTGGCGAAGGTGCTGGCGGCGCGCCGCGAGGCGACGGAGACCGGAGCCGATCTCATGATTGCATCGGAACTCGTGATCGACGGCTACCCGCCCGAGGACCTTGTGCTCCGCCCGGCCTTTCAGGACGATGTCCGGGAAGGGGTGGCCGCGGTCGCCCGAGAGACCGCGGATGGCGGACCGGCAGTGGTGCTGGGCGCCAGCCATGTCGAGGATGGCAGGCTCTACAACGCCGCCCACTTCATCGACCGTGGAACGGTGCGCCACACGCGCCTCAAGCACGACCTGCCGAACTACGGCGTCTTCGACGAGAAGCGCGTTTTCTGTCCCGGCCCCCTGCCTGGTCCGGTACCGTTCCGCGACACCCTGCTCGGCATCATGGTCTGCGAGGACATGTGGAGCGGCGAGGTCACCGAGTGCCTCGAGGAGAACGGCGCCGAGATCATGGTCGTGCTCAACGGTTCTCCATACGACGTGGAGAATGTGGCCCGGCGCATGAGTCAGGCCGTGGCCCGCGTCACCGAGTGCCACCTGCCTCTCATCTACGTCAACCAGGTCGGTGGTCAGGATGAGCTCGTGTTTGATGGCGCCTCCTTCGTGCTGGACGCCTCATGGGAACTGCGCGCACAGCTTCCCTCGTGGTCACCGTCGGTGGTCACCACCGCCTGGCACCGCCTGGAGACCGGGTGGAGTTGCGGGAAGGACCTGATTGCGGCAGAGCCGGAACGCCTGGAGTCCATGTACAGGGCGCTTGTCACCGGACTCGCCGACTATGTCGGCAAGAACGGTTTCGCCGGGGTTCTCATCGGACTCTCAGGAGGGATCGATTCCGCGCTCTCGGCAGCCATTGCCACCGATGCTCTCGGATCTGACAGGGTGTGGTGTGTCATGATGCCGTCGCGTTACACGAGCGAGGAGAGTCTCGAGGATGCGACGGCCTGTGCCAGGCTACTTGGGACGCGTCTTGACACCGTTCCCATCCATGGCGCCGTCAAGGCCCTGGACGACATGCTCGCAAGCCACTTTGCCGGCCGCGAACCCAACGAGGCGGAAGAGAACATCCAGGCGCGCAGCAGGGGCATGATTCTGATGGCGCTCTCCAACAAGTTCGGTCACATGGTGCTCTCGACCGGGAACAAGTCCGAAATGTCGGTCGGTTACGCGACCCTCTACGGCGACATGTGCGGCGGGTTCTCCGTGCTGAAGGATGTCTACAAGACCGATGTCTACCGCCTCGCGCGCTGGCGCTCTGCCCATTCCGGTGACGGTTTCCTCGGGCCGGCGGGACCTGTCATTCCCACCTCCATCATCACCAGGGCGCCGACCGCGGAGCTCCGGGCGAACCAGAAGGACGAGGACAGCCTGCCGGCCTACGAGGTTCTTGACGACATTCTCGAGCGCCTCGTGGAACAGGAGATGACCTTCGACGAGATCGCCGCCGGGGGCCATGACCGTGCCCTGGTCGAAGAGATCTGGACCATGCTGATGCGGGCGGAATACAAGCGCCGCCAGGCGCCGCCGGGAGTCAGGATCACACCGCGGGCCTTTGGCCGCGACCGGCGCTATCCCGTGACCAACCGGTTCCGCAGATGATGGGCATGGTCACGTCCGCCTGCTGAGGGCGGGTTTGCCATCCATCGTGGTGGCGGCTATTGAAATGCCGGGTTGACGAGGGGAACGGAGCCCCTTGTCACGGGGATCTGCTTCATGACGCTTTCGTTCCACAACACGCTGTCTCGGCGCAAGGAGACTCTGGTTCCTGTCGAAGCGGGAAAGGCCGGACTCTACGTGTGCGGACCAACCGTCTATGACCTCATTCATCTCGGCAATGCCCGGCCGCTGGTGGTCTTCGACGTTCTCTTCCGTCTGCTGCGCCACCACTTCGGTGAGGCTCACGTCACATACGTGCGCAACATCACGGACATCGACGACAAGATCAACGCTGCGGCCATGGAACGGGGCATCCGCATCAGGGACTTCACGGCCGACACCATTGTCGCCTTTCACCGCGATGTCCGCGCCCTTGGATGTCTTGAACCGTCGGTCGAACCCCGTGCCACGGATCACGTGGAGGAGATGATCACGCTCATCGGCCAACTCATCGCCAAGGGCCATGCGTACGAGGCCGAAGGCCATGTTCTCTTCGATGTGCCGTCCTGGCCCGCCTACGGCCGGCTCTCCGGCAACACGATGGAGGATATCATCGCCGGAGCCCGTTCCGATGTCGCCCCCTACAAGAGGAATGATGCCGACTTCGTGCTCTGGAAGCCGTCCTCCGGCGATCTTCCCGGATGGGAGAGCCCCTGGGGTTACGGGCGCCCAGGCTGGCACCTCGAGTGCTCGGCCATGAGCGCCTGCCATCTCGGGCTGGATTTCGACATTCACGGCGGCGGCAACGACCTTGTCTTTCCCCACCACGAGAACGAGATAGCCCAGACCTGCGCGGCGCATCCCGACGCCGGTTTTGCCCGGATCTGGATGCACAACGGCTTCGTGACCGTCGACGACGAGAAGATGGCCAAGTCGCTGGGAAACTTCCACACCGTGCGCGACCTTCTGAAGGACTGGCCCGGCGAAGTCCTGCGCCTGGCACTTCTCGGCACCCACTACCGCAAGCCCCTCGACTTCGGTTTCGATCTCCTCAAACAGGCCGGATCCCAGGTCACGCGCTTCTACCGTGTCCTCCAGGAGGCAGGGGATCCCCCGGCCGCATCCCCTCCCGACGAGGTGATCGAGGCACTCGGCGATGATCTCAACACGCCGCGGGCGCTTGCCGTGATGCATGATCTCGAGAGTCGGGCCCGCAAGGGTGAAAGGGGGGCCGGTGGCGCGTTGCGTGGGGCAGGGGGCCTTCTGGGCATTCTCCAGGAGCCGGCCGACTCCTGGTTCCAGGGGACGGTGGATGATGCCGTCACCGAGGCGATTGCCAGGCGCGACGAGGCCCGTGCCAGAAGGGACTTCGCCGTGGCGGATCGCATCCGCGACGAACTCAGGGACGAAGGAATCGAACTCATGGACGGACCCGGGGGAACGACCTGGAGGCGGATCTGATGGGAGAGCGTGTTTACCTGTTCGACACCACCCTGCGGGACGGCGCCCAGACTCATGGCGTGTCGTTTTCCCTTGCCGACAAGATCCAGGTCTCCGAGGCCCTCGATCGCCTGGGCGTCGACTATGTCGAGGGCGGATTTCCGGGAGCAAATCCCGTGGACGACGCCTTCTTCGCCTCGCCGCCGTCATTCTCCCGGGCGCGCTTTACCGCCTTTGGCATGACGCGCCGCGCCGGGCGCAGCGCCGCCAACGATCCGGGTCTCAGCGGTGTCATGGCCCCCGGAACGCCCGCTGTCTGCCTTGTCGGCAAGGCCTGGGATTTCCACGTTGATCTGGCCCTAGGGATCACCAGGGACGAGAACATCGCCATGATCGCCGATTCCATGGCGCACATCTCGGCCAGTGGCGCCGAGGCCCTGTTCGATGCGGAGCACTTCTTCGACGGTTACAAGGCCGACAGCGGCTTTGCGCTCGCCTGCATCGAGGTGGCCCTCGAGGCGGGAGCGCGATGGGCGGTGCTGTGTGACACCAACGGCGGGACCCTTCCGGGGGAGGTGGGAGAGATCGTCGGCGCCGTTTCGGCGCGCCTGGGCGGCGAGCGCCTGGGAATCCACGCCCACGATGACACCGGAAACGCCGTTGCCAACTCCCTGGTGGCTGTGGAGGCAGGAGTCCGCCAGGTGCAGGGGACGCTCAATGGCCTGGGAGAGCGCTGCGGCAACGCCAACCTGGTGTCGGTCATTCCGACGCTTCGGCTCAAGACCGACTTCGAGACCGGGGTTGGCGATGACGATCTGAAGCAGCTGACGCGAGTTTCCCGCATGCTCGACGAGATGCTCAACAATCCGTCCGATCACCACGCGCCCTATGTCGGCAATGCTGCCTTTGCCCACAAGGGCGGCCTGCATGTCTCGGCGGTGATGAAGGATCCGAGGACCTATGAACACGTGCCGCCTGCACGCGTCGGCAACCGCCGTCATATCGTGGTCTCCGGGCAGTCGGGACGATCCAACATC
>JAJEBJ010000049.1 GCA_022822575.1 Alphaproteobacteria bacterium
GCCGGCCCGACGGCGGGCCGACCAAGCCGCTCGCCTATCACATCGACCAGTTCGAGGAACTGTCGCGCGTCTACACCAGGGTCGTCTCGTATGGTCAGGCGATGGGCCTCGACATGATTCAGGGTGATCACGAGGACGCGCCGGGCCAGCTCGAGATCAACTTCATGTTCGATGATGCCTTGAGGACCTGCGACCGGTTGACCACCTACCGGCAGATCTGCGCCCAGGTCGCCCGCGAGGAGGGTCTCATCGCCTGCTTCATGTCAAAACCGTTCATGGGCGTGTCGGGGAACGGCTGCCATCACAACATGTCCCTGTGGAGAGGCGGCGACGACTCCATGGTCTGCCATGTCAACGATCCGCGGCCTGGTGTCGACGACGTCTACATGCACCGCAAGGGGGGCACCAATGTCTTCATCCACGATCCGGATGACTGGATGCCGGGACCCCTTGGCCTTCATGCCATCGGCGGTGTCATGGAACACCTTCCTGCGCTCACTGCCATCGGCTCCTCCACCGTCAACTCGTACCGGCGCATGCTCGATCTCGGTCTGTGGGCGCCCATCTACGCGGACTGGGGCTATCAGAACCGGACAACGGCGTTGAGAGTGTCGGCTCCGGGCCGGTTCGAGTACAGGGCTGTCGATTCCATGGTCAACCCCTATCTCATGGCCGCGGCTCTCCTGAAGGCGATGGATGATGGCATCGCCCGCCGGCTCGATCCTGGCGAGCCCGAGCAGCGCAACATCTACGAAGCCATGGAGGCCGGAAAGATCGTCCGGCGCCTGCCGCGCTATTTCGGCGAAGCACTGGATGCGCTCGCGGCCGATGACGTGGTGCGCTCCGCTCTTCCCGGACGGCTCTACGAGATCTATAATGAATACAAGCGTGACGAGTGGGACCGGTTCAATGCCGAGGTCAGCGATTGGGACATGAACACCTACCTGGACTGTCTGCCATGAGCACATTCGAACTGACGGATCATGAAATTGAGACCTTCCATCGCGACGGTTTTGTCTTTGTCGACAACCTGATCGACGACGAAACCGCCGAGAGGATCAAGGCGCGCTTCGAGAGGATGTTCCGCGGCGAATTCGAGACCGGCATCCGTCCCGACGAGGTCAACTGGCAGGAAGGTGTCAGCGACCCGACCCTGACACGCCAGATCTGCAACGGCTGGAAAGGGGACAGGACAGTCGCCGAAACGGTCCTGAGGGAGGATATCGGCCGGGCCTGTGCCACGCTGGGAGGATGGCCCGGAGCCCGTGTCAAGGTCGACAACGTGCTGTGGAAGCCCGTCGGCACCCGTCCGCTGGGCATGCATCAGGATTGTGCCTACCTCGACTGGATCGACCCCAACGAGATGATCAGTTGCTGGATCGCCCTCGATGACACATCGGCCGATGCCGGAACCATGGAACTGGTCAGGGGCTCCCACAGGTGGTCGCGCGCAGCGCCCATCGAACAGTTTCACGGGCCTGAGGACTACACGAAGGAGATGCGGGAGGCGGCAGCCGCCCAGGGTATCGGCGAGCCGGACGTGGTTCCCGTCGTCGTCAGGAAGGGTAGCGGGTCCTTTCATCACGGCAAAACCTGGCACGGTTCCAACGCCAATCACGGCGCCGCCGCGAGGCGCTCTCTTGTCGTCCACTGCCTGTCGTCGGAGGCCTGTTTCGTTCCCCGCAACATCGCCCAAGGCACGGGTCCGATGTACGGCCGCTACATGCGGCATGACGACAACCCCGTCATGGACGACAACTACTTTCCGATCCTCTGGACTGCGGACGGAGCCCGTTCGCCGTGGATCGACTCCTACCTGGCATCCCGCTGAGGCGCACGCCGCCAGCGATCGTACTGCCGGGTGCAACCTTCAACTTGACCCGGTTGCCGTCTCCGCGGGCGAAACGCATCTCGTACCTCCCGCACGGCCGCACGTTGGCCGTCGAGGTCATGACGAACCGGTGAGGCGTCGTCAGGCGTCCCGGCCTCCCGGCAGTCCCAGGGCGTCAAGCAACCACCTCCGCCGGGTCGACGCTGCAGGCAGACGGACCGTGAAGCATGCCCCCTCGGGGCGATCCGGGTCATCACCGACGTTGCGGGCAAAGATCTCGCCGCCGAAGGCATGGACGATCTGGCGCGAGATTGTCAGGCCGATGCCGGAATGGTCGTCACCCGCCGCTGGATCCCGAACCTGCTCCAGCCAGGCGAAGATTCTCTCTTCGGTGCCGGGCGGAATGCCTGGACCCTGGTCGGTGACGGAGAGAGTGACCCACCCTCCCTTCCGGCAGCAGTCCACCGTGATGACACCACCCGGCGGACTGAACGAAACGGCGTTGGTGAGCAGGTTGAGCACTACCTGGACCAGGCGGTCTTCGAGGCCATCCACCAGGCAGCATCGTCCTTTCGTCGCCCCGACAAGGCCCGAACCGTGCCTCACGGTCACGCCGTGGCGCTCCAGCCACACGTCAGGATTCGCGTGCCTGGTGAGCAGGCAGGCGACATCGACAAGTGTCGTCGGGGTCCGCACCAGCAGGTCATCGAGCTTGGAAAGATCCAGCATCTCGTCAGACAGCCGTTCGAGGCGTCCGGCTTCCGCCAGTGCCAGTTCGACCATTTTCTCCTTCGGTGCCCTGTCGTTGTTCCCCAGAATCATGAGTGCGCCGCCCATTCCGGTCACGGCGTTGCGAATCTCATGGGCGGAGTTGCGTGCGATCTCCTTTCCATCCTCGACCCGCCGTTCGAGCGATCCCGTCATCATGATGAGTGCTTCCGCCAGCCTGCCGATCTCGTCGCCACTGGCGCGGTGATCAGGAATATCCCGCGACCCCTTGCGGCCCCGGCGCACGTCCGTGGCCGCATCGGCGAGTTCCACCAAGGGCCGGGTGATGACACGGGCAAGCCAGACGGACAGTCCGGCCGTCAGTGCGAAGGCGACGAGCGCCATCAGCATGATCACTTCCTGACGGCGCAACAGGTCGAGTTCGTCTTCACTGGGCTTCGCGGAAAGAACGAGAACTCCCACGACGGTCCGGTAGAGCTTCTTTCTCACCGGAACGGCGACCACGAACCTCATGTCGTTCGTGCCCCTCCCGACAACCGTCCAGGAGGCAGCGCCTCGCGCCGCTTCGCCAACGAGGCCTTCCCGCCCTTCCACCGCCACATCGGACTGCTCCCCTGAGAACACGAACCAGTCATCGAGGATGGCGCGCCATGACGGCATCTGCCATGCCCCGTCATCAGCCATGGCCTCGATCTCGACCGACTCCCGGGAGTCGCCGACGAGATCCTCTCCTGTCAGGGGGTCGACAAGCCGGATACCAAGGTCCGATTCAGGTGTGAGGGTGCCGAGATGGCCCGTCCAGCTGCGGACCAGCCGCTTCCTTGCCTCAAGGGGTGACAGGCCGGCTGGAGGCCATGCGTAACCCAACTGGGGGGCGGGAAAGAGTCCCACCCGGTCGGGGATGTCGAGCCGCGCCGGATTGATGGTTTCAAGATCCTCCATGACGGCGGAGTTCTCTATGGAAAGGGCAATCAGGCGGCCGCGCGCCGTGAGAGACTCCACCTTCGTCATGACGAGGTTGGGTCTGATGTCGTGAATCAGATAGAGCGCCACCAGGAAGAGGGCGAGCGGCACGAGATTGATGGCAAGGATCTTCCGGACGAGCATCCCGGGGAAGCCTCTTCGTTCCCTGGTCTCATGGGCCGGCAGAACGCCAGGAATAGCCGGCGCCACTGTGGGTCCTGATTCCGGCGAACGCGGCATCGACACCGCGGAGTTTCCGGCGAATGCGCTTGATGTGGCTGTCCGCCGCCCGCTCGGTGGCCGCATCATCCTCGTTCCCCGCTGCCGCCAGAAGCGTGTCACGTGACTTCACGCGGCCAGGTGATCCGGCCATCTCCTGGAGAATGCGGAATTCCGAAACGGTAAGCGGAACCTCCCGGCCCTTCCAGGAACACGACAGGCACAACGAGTCGAGGACGAGGTCGCCTGCAGTGATTCTCCCGTCGCTGGACTCCGGTACTGCAGTTCCCCCCCGGTCCGAAAGCTCCCGGCGGACCCGCGCAAGCAGGATCCGGGGATCACTGCCCTTCCTGATGTAGTCGGCGGCCCCCGCCTCCAGTCCGCGCGCCTCGTCTGCATCGTCAAGAGCGACAGCCGTCATGAAGATGACGCGCAACCCGGGGTGTTCACGGGCCAGCAGATCCTGCACCTGCCAGCCGGCAAGCCCACGTCCCAGATCGATGTCGAGAAGGACGAGGTCGACTTCGAGAGTCATCAACCGGTTGATCAGATCCACTCCGCTGGAAAAACAATGGACGTTGTAGCCCTCGTTGCGAAACAGCTCGCCATAAGCCGCAAGGATACTCTTGCGGTCATCGACGATAGCGATCGTCTTTGTGTCCATGATCCCGTTCTCCGGATCTTTACAGGGGCACAATCATGCCACAAATGACGTGGCACATTCGTGTCATTCGTGCGTCCACGCTGTTCACAGGTATTTCACCGGCGCCTCTTGCCAGGCAACGCGGCCTCCGCATTGAATGGAAGGGCGAGACAAGCGAACGGTGGATGAATCGACTGGCGGGCGCCATCAGCGCCGATCACACGTTGCTCCGGACCCGGACCAATGCCGGAACCGCGGAACTCTACCAGCGGGCCATTTCCGGTGGCGAGGCATCAGTCGCCGAAGGCGGCGCCCTGGTGGTGCTGACGGGAGCCCACACGGGGCGCTCGGCCCGGGACAAGTTCATTGTCAAGGACGATGAGACTCGCGACACGGTCAACTGGGGTTCCTTCAACGCACCGCTGTCACGCGCCCGGTTCGGCATCCTGAAGCAGCGCATCCTCGACTATCTCCGCACCCGGCAGACCTTCGTGCAGGATCTTCACGCCGGCGCCGACCCCGACTACCGCCTCAACGTTCGCGTGGTAACGGAACACGCTTGGCACAGCCTGTTTTCCCGCCACATGCTGATCACTCCGCCTCCGGCTTCCCTCCCCCACTTTGAACCGCAGTTCACCGTCATTCAGGCTCCCGGCTTCCAGGCCGATCCGCGAATTGACGGATGCCGTTCGGCAACGGCGATCGCCATCGACTTTGCGGCAAGAATGGTGCTCATCGCGGGCACGGCCTATGCGGGAGAGATCAAGAAGTCGGTGTTCACCGTGCTCAACTACCTGCTTCCCCCTGAAGGCGTGCTTCCCATGCACTGTTCCGTCAATGTGGGCCGCAACGGGGATGCGGCGGTCTTCTTCGGTCTTTCGGGAACCGGCAAGACCACGCTCTCCGCGGATCCGGAACGCCATCTCGTGGGCGATGACGAACACGGCTGGAGTGACAGCGGCCTCTTCAACTTCGAGGGCGGATGCTATGCCAAGACGATCCGCCTGTCCCGGGAGACGGAACCCGAGATCCACGCCGCCGCAAGACGGTTCGGCACCGTGCTCGAGAACGTCGTCATGGACGATACCACGCGCCAGGTCGACTTCGACGACGGCCGCTTGACGGAAAACACGCGTGCCTCCTATCCCCTGGATTTCATCAAGGGCGCGTCGACGACCGGACAGGCCGGTCATCCCTCCAGCATCATCCTGCTGACCGCCGATGCATTCGGTGTCATGCCGCCCGTGGCCAGGCTGACGGCGGAACAGGCCACCTATCATTTCCTGTGCGGCTACACATCAAAGGTCGCGGGAACCGAACAGGGCGTCGGCAAGGATCCCGAAGCCACATTCTCGCCCTGCTTCGGGGCACCCTTCATGCCCCGCCTCCCCGAGGTCTACGCTCGTCTGCTCGCCGACAGGATCCGCCAGCAAAAGGTCAACTGCTGGCTGATCAACACCGGCTGGACGGGAGGCCGCTTCGGAACCGGGCGGCGCATCCCCCTCGTTCACACGCGGGCCATACTGAACGCCGCACTCGACGGCTCCCTGCAACAGGCCTCTTTCCGCAAGGATCTCCACTTCGGTTTCGAGGTGCCGACCACCTGCCCGGGCGTGCCGGAAGACCTGCTCGATCCGCGACAGACCTGGGCGGACAAGGAGGCCCACGACGGCACGGTCAGGGAACTCTGCAACCGCTTCGCGCACCAATTCAGCACGTTCTCCGCCTCCGTCGATGAAGCCGTCCGTGGCGCCGGGCCGGCAAACGCATGACCAGGTTAATCGGGCACAGGTTCCTGGTGGCGCCGCGACACGCTGCGAGATGGTGATGTCGCAAGGGGTGCCGCCGCCGGTCCACCGTCAACGGCGTGGCAACGGATGCCTGACATCATCTGCGAGCATGAATTCCGGATAGGCGACGATGCCAAGTTCGGCGAGATCCTGGCCTGCTTGCTCGACATGCGGCGGGCTTCTCACGCCCAACATCACATCGATGATCCACCACACCAGGAACGAGGTTGCGAACACGAAGCCGCCGACCGCCGCGATTCCGGCGCATTGGGCCAGCAAGTCACCGTTGTGGGTGACGCTGACCGCGAGGGTTCCCCAGACCCCCGCTCCCATGTGGGCCGAAACTGCCCCCACCTCATCGTCAATCTTCAGGATCAGCAGGAGTTTCATGCCCGAGATGCAGACAATGGCGCCGGTTGCACCGATGACAAGGGCCCACGCGTGATCGGCGAAATCCGGACCGGCGGCGATCGCGACCAGGCCGGCGATGGCGCCGTTGGCGGATGCCTGGAAGTCCACATGACCCAACAACGGCCGGGAAACGGCCAGTGCCGTCAACGTACCGGCAGCAGCCGCCAGATTGGTGTTGACCAGAACGTGGGCGACGGAGACCGCATCGAAAGCGCTGCCAAAAGCCAGCTGCGAGGCTCCGTTGAAGCCCAGAAACCCCAGCCAGATGAAGAAGACGCCGAGTGTTACAGCCGGAATGTTCGCCGGAGGCGTTGACATGACCGTACCATCGTCGCGGAACTTGCCGGTCCGGGCGCCGACGATCAGCACCCCTGCCAGTGCCGCCCAGCCGCCCGTCGCATGCACCACCGTCGCGCCGGCGTAATCGCGGAATCCCAGTTCCGCGAGCCAGCCACCGCCCCACACCCAGGCGCCGACGACGGGATAGATGACGCCGGTGAGGATTGCGATGAAGGCAAAGAACGGCCACAGCTTCACCCGTTCGGCGAGCGTGCCCGAGACGATCGATGCCGACGAGGCGACGAAGACCATGCCGAACAGCCACCTGGACATCGAGGCATGACCCTGTGCCACCACCGTCTCCAGCGCCTCCTCGTTGCCCTGCAGCAACTGGCGCTCGGCAGCGGTCGAACCCTGAAGCAGGTCCAGTTCGCCAATCCAGCCACCGGGCGCGACGTCAACGAACATGAGATTGAAGCCCACCAGGTAGTAGGTCAGCACGGCGATGGAACACAGGCCGATGTTCTTGAGGCAGGTTACCGACGCGTTCCGGGTACGGACCGACCCGGCTTCGATCATCGTGAAGCCCGCACACATCCACATGACCAACCCTCCCCAGACAAGGAAGGAGAGCGTGTTGATGAGGAAACCGGTCTCGCTGAGCATCATCCGGCAGTCCGGTTCCCGCGTGTCACCGCGGGGCCGGTCAGGCCCTCAGTGTGCGGCGTTCCAGTTGGTGCCCATGCCGACATCCACCGTCAGGGGCACATCGAGGTGAGCGGCGTCCTCCATGATTCCGCGAACGCATTGCGCCGTCTCCTCGGCCTCGGCCTCGGGCACCTCGAACAGCAGCTCGTCGTGCACCTGCAGGAGCATGCGCCCCTTGAGACCCTCTGCTTCCAACGCGCCTGGAATGCGCAGCATGGCGCGCTTGATGACGTCGGCAGCCGACCCCTGGAGCGGTGCATTGATCGCTGCCCGCTCGTTGTAGGCACGGATGTGGCCCTTGGAACTCCTGATGTCGGGAAGATGGCATTTTCTGCCAAACAGCGTCGTGACGTGACCCAACTCGTGGGCTTCGGCGACGGTGCGATCCATGTAGCCCCGGATGCCGGGAAAGCGCTTGAAGTAGGCGTCAATGTACTCCCTGGCATCGTCGCGGCCGATGGAGAGCTGTCGGGCCAGCCCGAAGGCACTGATACCGTAGATGATACCGAAGTTGATGGCCTTGGCATTGCGCCTGGTGAGCGGGTCCATCGTCTCCAGCGGCACATGGAACACCTCGCTTGCGGTCATGGCGTGGATGTCGATGCCGTCGTGGAAGGCCTGCTTGAGCGATGCGATGTCTGCGATATGGGCCAGCAGGCGCAACTCGATCTGGGAGTAGTCCGCCGACATCAGGAGATGGCCCGGTTCACAGACAAAGGTGCTGCGGATGCGGCGCCCCTCCTCGGTGCGAATCGGAATGTTCTGGAGATTGGGATCCGTGGAGGCGAGACGTCCGGTGGGGGCGGACGTCATTGAAAACGATGTGTGGACCCGACCGGTGGCGGGATTGATCTGCTCGACGAGGGTATCGGTGTAGGTGCTCTTGAGTTTCGACAACTGGCGCCACTCAAGCACCCGGGCAGGCAGCTCGTGACCCTGGGCGGCAAGGTTCTCGAGAACGTCAGCACCCGTGGAACGTTTCCTTCCATCATCCAGGCCCATCTCGTCGAACAGGACCTCCCCAAGCTGTTTCGGCGAACCAATGGTGAATGGCCTCCCGGCAAGGGTGTGGATGCCTTCTTCCAGGTCCCGGATGCGCCTTCCGAATTCTCCCGAGAGACGCTCCAGTTGCTCCCTGTCCACCTTGATCCCGGCACGCTCCATGGCGGTGAGGACGGGAATGAGCGGTCGCTCGATGGTCTCGTAGACCTTCGTGATGCGTTCCGGAACGAGGCGCGGCTTGAGCCGATGCCACAGGTCCAGCGTCACATCCGCATCCTCCGCCGCATAGTCGCGGGCCCGGTCAAGGGGAACCAGGTCGAAGGTCACCTGGGACTTGCCACGGCCGGCTACCTCCTTGAAGGAGATCACCTGCCGGCCGAGATGCTCCGAGGCGAGAGCGTCGATGGAATGGCGCCACCTGCCGGCATCCAGGCACCATGACAGAAGCATGGTGTCGTCCACCGGATGGACCGGCATGCCGGCACGGGCAAGAATGTGACAGTCGTACTTGATGTTGTGGCCGACCTTGAGCACCGCAGGGTCCGCAAGCAATGGCGCCAGCCTCTCGCACACCGTTCCACGCGCGAGCTGCCGTGGTGTCTCAAGCATCAACTCGGGGGATCTGTGGGCCATCGGAATGTAGCAACCGGTGCCGGGATGCGTCGAGAGCGAGATTCCGACGAGGTCGGCGGTCATGGCATCGAGACCCGTGGTCTCGGTATCGATGGCCACAAGACCGTGGCGTGTCGCCTTGGCCACCCAGCGATCGAGATTCTCCACATCCTGAACAAGATCGTAGGCAATGGTGTCCGGACCCACCGATACCCCGGTGCCTGCTCTCCGGCCCACCCAGGCCTCGGCCCTGCCGATGAGTGTCCGGAAATCCTGTGACTGCAAAAATGTCATGAGAGTGTCGGCATCGGGCTCCTGCCGGGCGAGTTTCTCGAGGGGCATCAGATCGGGTACGTGGCGATCGAGTGTCACGAGTCTGAGCGACATCCGCGCATCGTCGGCGTGTTCCAGCAGATTCTCGCGCCGCTTGGGTTGCCTGATTTCGTGGGCCCGCTCCAGAAGGGTCTCCAGGTCGCCGTACTCGTTGATGAGCAAGGCGGCGGTCTTGACTCCGATTCCGGGCACGCCCGGCACGTTGTCCGTCGAATCGCCGGCCAGCGCCTGAACGTCGACCACCTTGTCTGGGAGAACACCGAACTTCTCCACAACCTCCTCTGCGCCGATGATCCGGTCCTTCATCCCGTCCTGCATGGTCACCTGGTCCGACACCAGCTGCATGAGGTCCTTGTCCGACGACACGATGGTGGTGCTGGCGCCGTCCTCGCTGGCCATGCGGGCGTAGGTGGCGATGATGTCGTCGGCCTCGTAGCCTTCCATTTCCACCACCGGAAGATTGAAGGCCCTTGCTGCCTCCCTGATCAGCGGAAACTGGGGCACCAGGTCTTCGGGCGTCTCCGGGCGATGAGCCTTGTAGAGATCGTAGATGTCGTTGCGAAAACTCCGGGAACTGTAATCGAAGACACAGGCGATGTGATCGGCATCGGTTTCGCCGATCACCTTCATGATCATGTTGCAGAAACCCCTGACCGCGTTGACCGGCGTTCCGTCGGACCGGTGCATGGCCGGCAGGGCGTGGTAAGCACGGAAAATGAACCCCGAGGCATCGATCAGGAACACGTGCCGGCACGGCGCCATGGTGCTCACCCTGTATCCCCGCTGCGGTGCGGCGTCATTCGGAAGACCCGGAGCGCCCCTCCGCGCCCTTGTAGCCCAGCCAGACGAACCGCCTGTCGCAATAGCCGCAGACGACGGCCCCGTGGGCGCTGAGGTCATAGTAGACACGGGGGTGACCCAGAACACCGCCGCCATCGCACCAGACCTTCGGGCTGTCGGTTTCGACGACTTCAGGTGGTTCGACGCTCATGGTGATCCCCGATCTGACGCATCGACAGGTACCCTATTGCGCCCCCTCATTCCAGAGGTGTTCGCACCCTCAAATCGTCCACAACGGGCCTGTCGTCCAGCCGGGCCGCAGAGTGTAGGGTGTCCCGGATTTGTGAAGGTGGCAACCATGTCCGAACCCTACATGACTGAACTGGCGAGCCCGATCGGGCCCATCGGCATGGTGATCGCCGGCGAAGCTCTGGAAGTCCTCGACTTCATTGATGATGAAGGCCGGTTCGATGACCTGGTTGCCAGGCGATACCCGGAGGGGATTCGACGCTCGACATCGGATCCTTCAGGCATCGCCAACAGGATCACCGCGTATCTTGGTAGGCAACTCGATGCCATCGAGGACATTCCCACACGGCCTTCGGGAACCGCCTTCCAGCAGTCCGTCTGGCAATGCTTGCGCACGATTCCCTGCGGCGCGACGATCAGCTACGCCGAACTGGCGATGAGAGTCGGCAATCCAAGGGCCATTCGGGCTGTGGGTCAGGCCAACGGTCGTAACCCGATTGCCATCGTCCATCCCTGCCATCGCGTGATCGGCGCGGACGGCACGCTGACCGGTTACGGCGGCGGCCTGGGCCGCAAGGAGTGGCTGCTGCGCCACGAGGGCTCCTTCTTGGGCGTTTGAGCGGAATCGGGCGACGTCAGACGGGTTCGCCCTCGATCTTGTCGACGAGATCATCCACCCGCTCCCTGACCGCCGGCATGTGGGGATTCTGCTTGAGTGCCTCCCGGTACCAGTAGAGCGCGACTTCAGGCTTGCCGAGCGCAATATGGATCAGTCCGAGCCCGGAGAGGGCGCCAAAGTGCCGGGGCTCGAGTTCGAGAACCCGCATGCAGTCTGCGATGGAGTCATCGAAACGTCCCATGAAATAAAGGACGGTCGCCCGCTTGTTCCATGCTTCGGCAAAGTCCGGCGCCAATTCGATCAGCCGAGTGAACACGGTAACCGCTCCGGCATGATCGCCGCGCTGCATGAGCACCCTGCCGCCCCGCATCAGGGCTTCAAGCTCCGGATCGTCCGAGTGCAGCCATACCCTCCAGATTTCCTGTTGGAGGTGCAGTGCCAGGCGATTGTCATGAGTTGCGTGAAGCTGCCGGAACAGCGTATCGAGTCGCGGATCATCCTGAGCCGCGCCGAGCGGCGCGGCCTGAAGACAATGTGCGGCAACGATGAGGCCGAATACCAGTCGCATCATGGTCTTGAGGCCCGTCATGGCAGAGGCGGCCCGCCGGTGGCCCAGTCGAGAAGCTCCACCGTGTGCAGCACCGGCAACGGTGTACCTCGGGCAATCTGCACCATGCAGCCGATGTTTCCGGTAGCCACGACATCGGCGTCCGTGGCGGCAATGTGACCGCACTTTCGCTCCAGGAGACGGCGCGACAGACCGTCCTGCAGCAGGTTGTAGGTACCGGCCGATCCGCAACAGATGTGCCCCTCGGCGATGTCCTTCACGACGAAACCGCAGCGCTTCAGCAATCGGGCAGGAAGGTCGCCGAGTTTCTGGCTGTGCTGAAGGGTACAGGGAACATGACAGGCGATCCCGGGTGCCTGCGATGGCGGCTGCGAAGGCTCGAGCAGTGGCTCGATGACTTCCGTGACATCGACAACCCTGGACGCCACGGCACGGGCGCGTTCGGCCCAAGCCGGATCCTCGGCCAGAAGACCGCCATAATCCTTGAGCTGGCTGCCACAACCCGAGGCATTGCTCACCACGGCATCGAGTGGACCTGACGATTCCCATGCGGCGATGTTGCGCCGCGCCGCTGTCCTTGCATCCTCGAGGTGGCCCAGGTGGTGGCCGAGCGCACCGCAGCAACCAGCCCCGGGCGACACCACCACTTCGCAACCCAGACGGGTGAGAAGCCGGATCGTCGCCTCGTTGACGTGCGGCGCCAGGACCTGCTGCGCGCACCCTGTGTGGAGGGCGACCCTCATCCGGCGTTCGCCGAGGGCGCGATGGACTGCCGGAACATCGCTCCACGAGGGCGAGGGCAATGAGCCAGGCGCCATTCTCACCATGCCACGAACCATCGAGGGCAACATCCATGCCACCGGCCGTGCGAGAAGGGCGCCGACGAGCGCCAGCCGGAACCGCCACGGAGACGGAAGAACCCACGTCAGCAGGCGCCGCAACCACCTGTCCTGAGGCCTGCGGCGATGGGTCGTCTCGATGTGGCTGCGGGCATGATCCACAAGGTGCCGGTAGTTCACCCCCGAGGGACACGTCGTCATGCAGGAAAGACATGTAAGGCAGCGGTCGATGTGGCGCACCGTGGTGTCTTGCGGAGGCTCCACGCTCTCCAGCATGCCCTTGATGAGATAGATGCGGCCTCGCGGACTGTCACGCTCGTCACCCAGCAGGAGATAGGTCGGGCAGGTTGCCAGACACATCCCGCAATGCACGCAGGTCTTGAGTATGCGCTCCGCTTCCCTCACCTGCGGGTCCGCCAGGGCCGCGAGATCGATCGCCGTGTGCATGACTTCAGTCCACCATGGCCATGCGGCCGGGATTGAGGATGCCGCAGGGATCAAACCCTTCGCGAATTCGCAGCGTGAGATCACGCCGTCCAGCCGGCTGGGGATGAAAGACGGGCACCGCTGCCTTGAGTTCCTCGTCCGCCCGTATCAGCATCGCATGGCCGTCGAGGTCTGTCGCAATGTCCCTGATGGCCTTGGCCGTCGCAGGCGACGGCGTGAACGCGCACCAGACGAGCCCGCCTCCCCAGTCAAGAAAGGCCTCACCGCCAGATTCCGTGATGCGTTCGCAGACCACGGCTCCCGAAGCCGGCGGTACAGACAGGCGCATGACGGCCGCCTCGGATTCCACGAAGCCTGCCACGTCACGCACTTCCTTCCAGAACACCGCGGAATTGCGGCCATGAAGTTCCTCCACCGGACCATGAGCGGCAAGCATGGACCGGAGGCTGTCATGGCAAGCGAGCACCGAGGCGGAAGGTCCCTCGATCCGCACCGCCGTGACCGTGGTGCCGGGGGATGACACGTAACCGACGGCTGACCGCGACGCCATGACGGCCGGCAGCCAGGCGGCCGCCGAAACGCCATGTGGCGAGGCGAGAACCTCGTCCATGACCCGACAGCCGGCCGACGGCGCGAGACCCGTGACGAGGAGGGTGCGTGTCTTCTCGGGCGCCGGAAGAACCTTGAGCGAGAACCGCGTGATGATCGCTAGCGTACCCCAGGACCCACACAGCAATCTGGTGAGATCGTAGCCGGTCACGTTCTTCACGACGCGGCCTCCGGCCCGGATCATCTCCCCCCGGCCGGTCACCGCCTCCACGCCCAGTGCATGATCGCGTGCCGCCCCGGCGCTGACCCTCCGCGGACCGGAGAGGTTGCCGGCCATGGTTCCGCCGATAGTCGCCGTGGCGGCCGGATGGCCCAGCAGGGGACCATAGTCCGGAGGTTCGAAGGCCATCTGCTGGTTCGCCTCCCTGAGACATGCCTCGACCGCGGCAAGCGTCGTTCCGCATTCCACGGTAAGCACCAGTTCAGCTGGCTCGTAGTCGACGATGCCGGTGCGCCCGGACATGTCGACCACGTGGTCCGCGGCAACTGCGTGACCCAGTCCCCGCTTGCTCCCGTTGCCGATGATCTCCAGGGGCACGCCGTCGGCAGCGGCCCAGGTCACGAGGCCGGAAAGTTCCGTCTCGTCCACCGGGCGGAAGGTCTTCCCGGTCATGGAGGTCAGAACCGCGGAAGATCGGGAAAGGGCACCTGGCCCCTGTGCACATGCATGTGACCGAGTTCGGCGCATCGGTGGAGAACGGGAAACACCTTCCCCGGATTGAGCAGACCGTCGGGATCAAAGGCGCACTTCACCCTCTGCTGCTGCTTGAGGTCCACATCCGAGAACATTGTCCCCATGAGATCCCGTTTCTCGACCCCGATCCCGTGCTCTCCGCTCAGGACTCCACCGACCTCGACGCACAAGGTCAGGATGTCGTGGGCGAGAGCTTCCGCCTTTTCCAGATCGCCCGGCTTGTCGATGTCATACATGATCAAGGGGTGAAGGTTACCGTCGCCGGCGTGAAAGACATTGACCACCCCCAGGCCATGGTGCGTGGCGAGATCCTCCATGCGTGTCAGGACCTCCGCCAGCCGTCCCCGCGGGATGGTGCCGTCAATGCAGTAGTAGTCGGGCGACATGCGACCCACCGCCGGAAAGGCCGACTTGCGCCCCAGCCAGAAGCGCTCTCTCTCCTCCTCGCTGGCCGCCCTCCTTATGGTGCGCGCCCCGAGGTCTCCTGCGATCTCCTCAACCCTGCCGGTGAGTTCGCCGACTTCCGGTCCGGGACCGTCGAGTTCGCAGATCAGCAGGGCCTCAACGTCAAGGGGATACCCTGCCTTGCAGAAATCCTCGGTCGCGTGCACTGCGGCCCTGTCCATCAGCTCGAGACCTGCCGGAATGATGCCCGATGCGATGATACGGGCCACGCAGTCCCCCGCCGCAACGAGATCGTCGAAGCCCAGGAGAAGGGTGCTCACCGATGCGGGCTTGGGAAGGATGCGCACGGTCACCTCGGTGATGACGCCGAGCAGTCCTTCCGATCCGGTGACGATACCGAGCAGATCGTATCCGTCACTGTCCATGTACTTGCCACCGATCCTGACGATGTCACCCGACATCAACACGATTTCGAGGCCGAGGAGATTGTTGGTCGTCACGCCATACTTGAGGCAATGCACCCCGCCGGAGTTCTCGGCGACGTTGCCGCCGATCGAGCAGGCGAGCTGACTCGAAGGATCGGGCGCGTAGTAGAATCCGCGATGGTCCACCGCCTGCGAGATGGCGAGGTTGGTCACACCCGGCTGCGCGGTTACGCAGCGATTGGCGTAGTCGATATCGAGGATGCGGTTGAACTTGCCGAGTCCCAGGAGGACGCCGTCCTTCAGTGGAAGGGCGCCACCGGAAAGGCCCGTTCCCGAGCCGCGGGGCACCACCTTGACGCGGTGTCGCCGACACAGATCGAGAATGCGCGCCACCTCACCGGTGGTCTCGGGCAGGACAACCGCAAGAGGGAGCTCACGGTAAGCGGACAGACCATCGCATTCGTAGGTCTTCAGACCGGCTTCATCGGTCACAAGGTTGTCGGGCGGAACAATGGTTCCAAGTTCGCCAAGAAACCCGTCGCGGGCCGCAAGAACCCCCGGGTCGGGCTGCGGCATGGCGATCGTCATGTCAGATGTCCATGGACTCCGGCAACCACATGGCCGTGGTTCTTCAACCCTGGCGTGCCTTGAACCTGGGGTTCTGCTTGTTGATGACGAAGACACGCCCCTTGCGGCGCACTGTGCGGCACTTCGCGTGGCGCTTCTTCATCGAGCGCAGGGAATTGACGATCTTCATGGGTTGGCCCCCCGGGCTGAGGGGTCCCGCCCCTCCGTGCACGTCCTGGGCAGACTAGCCGAGTTCGTGCTGGCCCGTCAATCGCGTCATGCCCCGCCGGAAGGCACGCGTGCCGTCGCAGTTCCGCAGGGAGTCTTTTCTTCCTACTATGGAATGCGGCGGGGGCCCTGGTCGGGCTGGCGCCCGAGGAAGTTGAAGGTCAGCGGGGAGTTCCCAGATGAAAATCGTCGACGTGACGCCCTTTCTGGTCGGCCCCAGGCCGAGTTCGGATGGCTGGTCCGAGGGCCAGACCATGGTGTTCGTGAAACTGGAGACGGACCAAGGTCTCACCGGCTGGGGTGAAGCCTATGCCCTCACCTACCGGGAACCCGCGACGTGCGAGATCATCATCGCCCTGGGCGAAGCCCTGAAGCAGATGCCACACGCCAGTCCGCGCGCTTTCCTGCGTCACGTCGTGGAACCCATGTCCTACAAGCATCCCGGGATCGACTACGCGTCGGCGACGAGCGCGATCGAGGTCGCGCTCTGGGACCTCGCCGGACAATCGGCGCAGTTGCCCGTGCACGCGATGCTCGGCGGCGCCATCATCGACCGTGTGCCGATCTACGCCAACGCCTGGGACGGGCCGGTCCAGACGCCTCAGGCCATTGCGGAGCGATGTGCGATGATGCGTTCACAAGGCTATGGCGCCGTCAAGATCTACCCCCTGCGCCAGGCCACCCTGGAGGATGCCGAAACCTGCGTCCGTCTGACCCGGGAAGCGGTCGGTTGGGATGTCGACATCATGCTCGACTTCGCCGTCCAGAAGGATCGTCGCCACGCGCTTCGCGCCGCCCGTCTGTTCGAACCCTACGCACCCTTCTGGATCGAGGAACCGCTCGCCGGGGACGACCTTGATGGTCTCGCCGAATTCCGCGCCAGCACGACATCGCGCATCACCACCGGCGAGCGCCAGTCGGGGGTGCGCCACTACCGCAACCTCCTCGACAGGAGGGCCGCCGACGTCCTCAATCCCGACATCGTCGGGGCCGGCGGCATCGTGACGATGCTCGAGATCGGCGCCATGGCGGACGCCCATTCGGTGCTCATCTCACCTCATTGCTGGAACAGCACGACCGTGGCCTTTGTCGCCATGCTGCATACCTGCGCCGTAATGCCGAATGCCATTCACGGGGAGCTTTACTATGACTACCTGGAACTCGGGGCCGAATTCGCCACCTGCGACTACGTCATCAAGGACGGCATGGCCAGCCTGCCCCAGGCGCCGGGGCTTGGCGTGACCATCAACGAGGATGTCCTGCGCTCCCTCGCTCCCTGATCTCGTTGTGTTCGAGGCCCGGCTGGTGGTGGGCCTGCGAAGCGCGATCGACCGACTCAACCGTCCAGGATCCTTCGCCGGAACGCGTTGCATGGGCGTTTCCCAAAGTTCTCATCGTGCGCCAGACTTCTCGCACCAAGCCAGGAAGGAACACCCATGACCGTCCGACGGGGGTATGCGAGTGCCGATCCCAATCGCTTCTACCAGGCCAGGGACAAGCGTCAGTTGACCGAGCGCTACGATGAAGCCGCCGAGGTCTACGACGAAGCCATGACTGATGACTTCGGCTGGAGCGGCCACATCGAACTGGCCCGGGCTGTCATTCGCCATGTCTCGCCTGACGTCCTCCTTTGTGATGCCGGCGCCGGCACCGGGATGCTGGGTGAGCGTCTCGCGGCTCGCGGATTCAGCCGGATGGTGGCGAACGATCTCTCGCCGGGCATGCTGGAGATTGCCCGGCGGAAGGGCATCTACGAGGACTGTCAGGTGATGGACCTCGGCAGGCGGCTCCCGTATGCGTCCGACACCTTCGATGCCGTAACGGCGTGCGGCGTGTTCACACCCAACCACGCACCGGCATCGGCGCTTGACGAGCTGGTCCGCATCACGCGGCCTGACGGCCTCGTCCTCTACACCTTGCGATCGGATGTCGAACCGGACGACTTTGCGACGCGGCAGAGGATTCTTGCCGACTCAGGCGCGTGGATGCTGGTTGAAACCAGCGAGCCCTTTGCCTCCATTGCGTCGGAGCCTCACATCCGCCACCGCTGCTGGATCTGGCGAATCCTCTAGACCGGACCGCTCGTCAAACCGTGAATCACGGGGTGGTGTCTGTGATGAGCCGGATGCCTGGCGACACTGGCGGACCGGGACAACCATCGGCGACGTGGCGCTGAAGATTGCACTGGACCGCGGTCATCGGATGGACAAGGATTTGACTCTCGAAAACCGATCCCGTGATCCGGGATCCAGTGTTTGCAAGAAGGGGAGGAACCTCAGATGAAGTACAGCAGTGATTCTGTCGACGACATGATCGAAAAGGCATCAAGGGGCAAGCTGTCGCGTCGCCAGTTCGGCGAACTCCTCGGCGTCACGGGCGTGTCGCTCATGACAGTGCCCGTCATCTCCCGGCCAGCCGCGGCCGATGGCGAGGAGGCCTTCTACTTCACCTGGGGCGGCTACGACATTCCGGAACTGTTGGGGGAGTACCATGAAAAGCATGGCGCCTACCCGGACATGGCTCCCTACGCCAGCAGCAACGACGGCCTCGCCAAGGTGCGCTCCGGTTTCGTCGTCGATGTCCTCCACCCCTGCAACGCGAACGCGCCGCTGTGGGTACAGGCCGGCGTCGTCCAGCCGCTCGACACGTCGAAGCTGTCGCACTGGGACGACC
>JAJEBJ010000111.1 GCA_022822575.1 Alphaproteobacteria bacterium
AAGGGCATGCCGCGGCGCCGGCGACCGGCGAGGAGGAACGCCAGAGCGATGAGAGCGCCGGAAAGTGCCGTGATGCAGAGGAAGGGAACGAGGCCGCCGAAACCCGTCCAGCAGGAGACCGCAGCCATCAGTTTCGCGTCGCCGGCGCCGAGCCAACCGATCCATGCGAGAGCAAGGCCGACGACGAGAACGCCGCCGCCGCACGCAAGGTGCCAGGCCATATCCCGGTCACCGCCCATGAGGGAGACGAGGGGGCAGGTGACGGCGATCGCCAGAACGACGGGATCGGGGATCCTCTGCCGGCGCAGATCCTCGACCGCCGCGATTGCAACGAGGATCACCGGGATCAGGGCGACGTCATTCACCCCGTGTCCTCCCCGCACCACGGATGATCATGCCATCACTCGGCACGCCGGGTCGCGAATCTGCCGTGCCAGGCGCCCGAATGCGCGCCCTTTTCCGTGATGTTACCGGCACTGCATGCCGTTCAGAGAGGAAGGCGTGGCTGGGCCGGCTTTCTGCCCACGGGCTCGACACAGCGGGGATCATCGTTGGTGGCCTTGTTCACCAGCGGACCCACCTGATGAAGGGTCATCGTCTCCGGCGGAAGGGGACCGAGAGACATGTCATCTCCCGCAAGCCACGGCTTGCATGACTCGAACGGCAGGATCACCGGCATGCGGTGGTGTAACCGCGATATGTCCGCGTTGGCTGCGGTGGTCAGGATGGTGCAGGTTTCCAGCGCGTCGCCCTCCCGCAGGTCGGCCAGCGCTCCCGTCAGCTCCTGACCGGCCGGCACCATCCAGCGCTCCCACAGGCCGGCGAAGAAGAAAAGGCCACCCTCCTTCATCGTAATCAGCCAGGGCTGCCTCGCCTTGCGCTCGCCTGTCCACTCGTAGAATCCGTCGGCCGGGATGAGGCAGCGGCGCGACCGCCAGGCAGAGCGGAATGACGGCTTCTCCTGAGCCGTCTCCGAGCGGGCGTTGATCAACCGGTAGCCGATGTTGGGCTCCTTCGCCCACGAGGGAATCAGGCCCCAGCGGGTCATGGCGAGGCGACGCCCGCCATCTTCGGCGCGCACGGTCGCGACCTGCTGTCCCGGCGCCACGTTGTAGCGTGGCGCCAGGTTCGCCGGTGTTCCGATGAGGTCGAGCAGCTCGTGGATCTCGCGCCAGCTGAAACGCTGTGTGAAGCGACCGCACATGTCACCACCTTGGCACAGTTGCCGGAAACCTGCATCTCGCGTTCACTGATGCAAGGCATTCGCCCGCGCGATCTCCGATGCAGGGATGATGACGTTTGTGCGTTCGGGTGGCGCGGGCTAACATCCACGGCGTTCTGGAAGCGGCCACATGGAGAGCCGCTCCATTCATTGAGGAGGATACCGGAACCATGAAAGTCAGAAAATGGATGCTGCGCTGTGCGGCGGTCGTTGCCACGGCGGGCCTCGTGTGTCCCGCGGCGGCGGAAGGGACTTACGGGGGCACGCTGGTGGCGGCGTTCTCGGCCGATCCGGGAGGATTCGATCCGGCCCGCGGCCCGAGCGGCATGTCGCACGTGGTGATCGAGCAAGTCTATTCGACCCTGCTCAACCTGGACGAGAATGCCCAGCCCTATGCCGGGATCGCCGAATCCTGGTCCCAGGCGGAGGATGGACTGTCGTGGACGTTCACCCTGCGCGAGGGCCTGACGTTCCACAACGGCGAGGCGCTGACCGCCGAGGATGTCGTCTTCTCGTTCGAGCGCATCCTCGCCCCCGACTCGGGCTATGCCTACAGTTCACAGATCGAGACCATTTCGGAGGTCGTGGCGGTGGACGACCTGACGGTCGAGTTCCGGCTCAACCGGGTGACGGGACCGTTCGAGATCTACATGGCCTTCCCCGGTTCATCGATCGTGCCGAAGGATCTCGTGGAATCGGACTGGGATCTCAATGCCCATCCGGTCGGCAGTGGCCCCTTCAAGTTTGTCTCCTACGCGCCCCGCGATTCGATCGTGTTCGAGAAGAACGAGGACTACTACGAGGAAGGACGGCCCTATTTCGATGGCATGGTCTACCGGATCATCTCGGATCCGACGGCGCTTTCCAACGGGTTGAAGTCCGGAGAGATTCACTTCTCCAACGAGGTGCCGCCCAAGGACTGGAGCGCCATTGTCTCTCAGGACAACATGGTCGATGCGGCGATCGAGGGATCCCGCTACTTCTGGATGGTGCCGAACCATACCCGCGAGCCTCTGGGCAATCCTCTCGTGAGGCGCGCCATCGCCCACGCCCTCAACCGGGCGGCGATCGTGCAGGGCGCGTTCTACGGCCAGGCGACAGCCATCCTGGGCGGGGTGATTCCCGAGTGGAACTGGGGCTTTGCGGGACTCTCCGAGTTCGCGCCCCAGGGCGACATCGAAAAGGCGAAGGCGCTGATGGCCGAGGCCGGAGTCGCGGAAGGAACGCCGCTCTCGCTCACCATGGTGTCGTCGTGGCCTCCGATGATGTCAATGGCGCCGATCATCCAGGCCAACCTGGCGCAGATCGGTTTCAATGCGACGATCGACACTATGGAGGTGCCGCGCTACTGGGATGAGGTCTGGGGACCCTCCAACTTCGATCTCACCGTGATGTACTGGCTGTCGCCTCTGGCGGATCCGGATGATTTCGTGACCAACACCTATGCCACGACATCCGCCGTCAACGTGCAGCTCGGCGGCTCGCAGGAGATGGACGATCTCATGCTGGCAGCCAAGTCGGCCGTCACAGTCGAGGAGCGCAAGGCGCTCTATCTCGAGCAGCAGCAGTTCTCTCTCGAGACCATGGACGTCATTCCCGTGGTGAACGGCTGGGTCCTGACGGCCCACAGCGACAGCCTGAAGAACTTCAAGCCGATGCGGACCGGGTTCCTCAAGACCCTGAAGGACGCCTGGCTGGAGTAACGGCGACTTCCTGCCCCGGCGCCGGCTCGTGCGAACCGGCGCCGGTGGCGCCCGGCGATGCTCGCTCTCGTTTTCTGGAGGCTTGCCTCCTTCATTCCGACGCTGATTGTGGCGTCGGCCATCCTGTTCGTCGCCGTCAACGTCGTTCCCGGCTCGGCTGCGCTGTCGGCGCTTGGCATCCACGCCACACCCCAGGCTCTCAAGCGTTTCGAGCACCAGCACGGTCTCGACCGGCCCCTTGCCGTCCAGTACGTGGAGTGGGCAGGCAAGGCGCTGCAGGGCGATTTCGGCACGTCGTTCCAGAACGCCGTGCCCGTCGGTCCGGAGGTGAGGAAGCGCATTCCCGTCACCCTGCAGCTGGCGGGCATGGCCTTCGTGGTGGCCATCGTGCTCGCGATTCCCCTGGGCGTGGTGGCCGGATTCCGCCACCAGACCGGCGCCGACGGAGTGGTGACGACGCTGGCCACTCTCTTCGGCTCGACGCCGAACTTCTGGCTGGCCACGCTGCTGATCTGGTTCTTCTCGCTGCAGCTGGGCTGGTTGCCCACCGGCGGCTACATTCCGTTTGCCGAGGATCCGGCAGGCAATCTCGAGCGCATGCTGCTTCCGTGCATCGCTCTCGGGGTCGTTTCGTCAGGTCTCCTCATCCGCATCATGCGTACCGCGGTGATCGAGGTGATGTCCTCGAACTTCATCGAGACGGCACGCTCCAAGGGCGTCGGCGACCTGCGCCTCGTCAGTTTTCACGTGCTGCGCAACGCCTTCATCCCGTTCTTCACCGTCAGTGCCGTCGAGTTCGGTTTCCTTGTCGGCAGTGTCGTCATCATCGAGGACGTGTTCCGCATTCCGGGAATCGGTTCCCTCGTCCTCGTGGGTATCATCAACCGCGACTATCCGGTGCTCCTGGCCGCGGCCATGACCGTCACCGTCATTGTTCTCGTCGTCAATCTCATCGTCGATCTGGCGGCCCAGGTGATTGATCCTCGCCAGGTCCGCACCGGACACGGATCATGATCCGGCGGCTGAACTGGCGGCGCTACGGTCTCGTCGTCGTGACCCTGCCGGTGGTGGCGATCGTGTTCCTCGCAGCAGCCCTTGCTCCTGTCATTGCCCCTTACGATCCCTTCGAGCTCGATGTTCTGATGATGCTTCACGGTCCCGGAGCAGACCATCTCCTGGGCACCGACGAACTGGGACGCGACATCCTGTCGCGGGTCATCCACGCTTCGCGAGTCTCCATCGTCGTCGGTCTTGTCGCTGTTGCCATCGGCGCCATCGGCGGCACCCTCATCGGGGTTCTCGCGGCCCACTTCGGCGGTGCTGTCGACTCCGTCCTGATGCGCTTCATGGAGATCGTCTTCTGCTTTCCGGCGATCCTTCTGGCCGTCATCCTCATGGCCAACCTGGGGACATCCGTCCTCAACGCGATGCTCGCCATCGGCATCATCTTCATCCCTGGTTTCGCACGGCTCACCCGGGCCGTGGCCCAGACGGTGCAACGCCAGTCCTTTCTCGAGGCGGCGATCTGCCTCGGGATAGGGCCCTTTCGCCTCATCACCCGCGAAATCCTGCCCAATGTCATCGGCCCGGTTCTGGTCGAGGCCGCCGTCGCCTTCTCCTACGCCGTGCTTCTCGAATCGGCGCTGTCGTTTCTCGGTCTGGGTGCCCAGCCTCCGGAGCCCTCATGGGGAAACATGATCAACACCGGACGAGGCTTCATCGACCAGGCGCCGTGGATCAGCCTCGCGCCCGGCGCCGCACTCTTCGTCACGGTGTTCAGTTTCAATCTCCTGGGAGACGGGCTGCGCGATGTGCTCGACCCGAAACTCCATGACTGATCCTGGCCAGAAAGCGGAACGCCTTCTCGAGGTCGAAGGGCTCACTATCGTGCTCCGGCACCGTCACCGGCCACCGGCGGCCATTGCCCGGGACGTGTCGCTCCACGTGAATGCCGGCGAGATCGTCGGTCTCATCGGCGAATCGGGCAGCGGCAAGACCATGACCGCCAAGTCGCTGATCGGCCTGCTGCCCGACCGCATGGAGGTGGTCTCCGGCCACGTCCGGTTCCGCGGGCGCGACCTTCTCGATGGAGGGGATCCGGGACGCGTGCGCGGCAGGGAGATTGCTCTCATACCCCAGGACGCCCTCCATGCGCTCAATCCGGTGAAGACGATCGGCTGGCAGGTCGGCGAACCGCTGAAGGTGCATGGCAGATTGCGCCAGAGGCGCATCGCAAACGTTGTCGGGGATCTTCTCGAGCGCGTGCACATTCCCGATGCGAGGCGCCGTGTTGGCGACTACCCGCACCAGTTCTCCGGTGGTATGCAACAGAGGGCGCTGACAGCCATGGCGCTCTCGATGGAACCGCCTCTCATCCTTGCAGACGAACCGACGACGGCGCTCGATGTCACCATCCAGGCGGAGATCATCGATCTCATCGGCGAGTTGCGGGACGCCACGGGGGCCAGTTTTCTCTTCATCTCCCACGATCTGGCACTGGTCTCCAGTTTCTGCGACAGGATCTACGTCATGTATGCCGGAGAGATCGTCGAGAGTGGAACGACGGACGCCATCTTCAATCACACCCGCCATCCCTACACGCGGGCGCTCATCGGCGCCGCGCCGCGCCTTGCCGGCAATCCGGAGAGGCTGCCGACGATCCCGGGAAGGATCCCCCGGCCCCACGAGGAGATCCGCGGATGCCGGTTCCGCGAACGGTGCCCCGAGGCCGGTGCCGCGTGCGGGGAGGCGCCGCGCCTAGAGACGGCGGGCGGTGATCATGCGTATCGCTGCTGGTACGCTTGAGGCGATGCTTCTCGTTGCCAAGAATCTCTCCAGGACCTTCCGTGGCGGAGGCCTGCTGCGCCGAGGCGGCGACGTGCGGGCCCTGAACGATGTCTCCTTCAGCCTGGCTGAAAACCAGACCTTGGGCATCGTCGGCGAATCGGGGTCCGGCAAGTCGACCCTGTTGCGCGTCATCCTGCGCCTCACGCCCTATGATTCAGGAAATCTCGCGTTCGACGGTGCCGAGGTCGCCTCGCTCTCAGGCACGGCCCTCAAAGATCTGCGGCGGCGTGTCCAGCCGGTCTTCCAGGATCCTTATGCGACGTTCAATCCGCGGTTCTCCATCGGTTCTTCGATCGGCCTGGGTTTCGAACTCCTGGGGGAACATCGGCGTCAGGATGTCCGGGAGGAGGTGAGGCGGCTTCTCGACGATGTCGGTCTCGATCCCGATCTCGAGCGGGCCCTGCCGCACGAGCTCTCCGGAGGCCAGCGGCAGCGTGCCGCCATCGCCCGGGCGCTGGCCGTCAGGCCGGATCTTCTGCTCCTCGATGAGCCGACATCCGCCCTCGACGTGTCGGTCCAGGCACAGGTCCTGAACCTCTTCAAGGACCTTCGCCGGCGCTACGGCTTTTCCCTCATTCTCGTGACCCACGATCTCCCGGTCGTCGGCTTCATGTGCGACCATCTCCTCGTCATGAAGTCGGGCGAAGTGGTCGAAAGGGGCGCGACAGCGACCGTGATCGGCAAACCGGTGTCGCCGTACACCCGCACGCTGATCGATTCGGCGCCCGAGGTGTCGGGGACGAAAACGCAACCGTTAGCGAGGCCATGATGAGCGACATCAGCAACGACACCATCGAAGCGGCCGAGGCCGTGCTCGGCGTGCGCTACAGCGAGTCGGAACGCACGCTGATGCGCGACAACCTTGCGCCGCAGATCGAGAACGCCAGAAGACGCAGGGCGCTCGTCTTTGCCAACGATCTCGGTCCCGCCACCCGGTTTGATCCGCGGTTGCCCGGATTCCGGGCGCCGCCGCCCGGGCCTCCCCCCGTCTGGCGGGATCGCGATGTGCAACCGCTTCCCGAATCGGACGAGGATATCGCCTTTGCCCCGGTTCACACGCTCTCGGGGTGGATCCGGTCGGGCGCCCTCACCAGCCGCCGGCTTGTCGGAATCTGTCTTGACCGGATCGAGCGCCTGGCCGGGCGCCTCGAGTGTTTCGTTACGGTCACGGGCGAGAGGGCTCTCGCCGAGGCCGATGCCATGGATGCCATGACGCGTGCCGGCCACTGGCAGGGGCCGCTTCACGGCATTCCCTATGCGCTGAAGGATCTCTTCGATGCGCGGGACACCAGGACGACCTGGGGAGCCGAGCCCTTCCAGGACCGGATCGCGGACGGCGATGCCGCGGTGGTGACGAGACTGCGCCAGGCCGGTGCCGTGCTGCTTGGCAAGTCGACCGTCGGCGCCCTCGCCTATGGCGACATTTGGTTCGGCGGCAAGACCCGCAATCCCTGGAACCTCAACGAGGGAGCGAGCGGATCGAGTGCCGGTTCGGCAGCGGCGACCGCGGCCGGGCTGTGCGCCTTTTCCATCGGCACGGAGACCCTGGGCTCCATCACCTCGCCCTCGGAACGCTGCGGCACGACGGGGCTGAGGCCCACCTTCGGGCGCGTGTCGCGCACCGGCGGGATGGCGCTCTGCTGGTCGCTCGACAAGGTGGGGCCGATCTGCCGCACCGTCGAGGACACCGGCTTCGTGCTGGCAGCCATCAACGGCGGCGATGCGACGGATCCGGGCTCCATCGACATGCCGTTCAGCCACGACGCGACACGGCCGCCGGAGGGTTTGCGCCTTGGCTGGTTGCCTCAAGCCTACGAAGGCGACGATGTGACGGATGTCGACCGCCAGGCGCTAGAGGCCGTGCGCTCGCTCTTCCCCTCGATTCGCGAGGTGAACCTGCCTGACCTTCCCTACGACACCTTGATCGCGGTGCTCTATGCGGAAGCCGCTGCGGCCTTCGAGAACCTCACGCTCGTTGACATCGATGACACCCTGACGCGCCAGGACGAGGGAGCCTGGCCGAATGCCTTCCGCAAGGCACGTTTTCTGTCGGCGGTGGATCACGTGCAGTTCGACCGTCTGCGCCGCCTGGTGATGGAGGCGCTCGACGTGCTGTTCACGGAGGTCGACGTGCTCGTCGGTCCGTTCTCTACCGGTCCGATGCTGGTGGCGAGCAATTTCACCGGCCATCCCTGTCTGCACTTGAGGTGCGGTTTCGAGAACCTGGCGACCCGCTCGGAACTCTCGCTGGCAGAAGGGCGGCTCGAACTCGGCCATGCAACCTCATCGGAACGCACGTTCACCGTGCCCCGCGGTCTCTCGCTGTGGGCCGGACTCTTCCGCGAATCGCTCCTTCTTCATGTCGGTGAATCCCTGGAACGCCTGTTCGATGTCCACCACCGCCGGCCGACCCTTGCCACCTGAGACGGCGCCCCTGGTGCTCGCCTCCGCGAGTGCGTCAAGACGGCAACTGCTGCACGATGCGGGCGTGCGGTTCCGGGTCGTGCCGCCTGCCGTCGACGAGGCTGCGCTGCGCCGGGACCTCGAAGCCCGCGCCACGCCGCTTGCCGACATGGCCATGGTCCTGGCGTGGGAGAAGGCTCTTGCCGTCAGCCGGGATGAGCCCGGCGCCCTTGTTCTCGGGGCCGACCAGATGCTCGAATGCGACGGGCGCCGACTCGACAAGGCAAAGGACATGGCCGAGGCCCGCCGGCATCTCGAGGCGCTCCAGGGACGCACCCACAGGCTTGTGACCGCCACCGTGCTGGTGGCCGACGGCGAACCGGGCTGGCATCACACGGAGACGTCCATGCTGACGATGCGCTCCCTTGATGACGACTCGCTGACGGCCTACATGGCCGCTGCCGGAGAACGCATTCTCGCAAGCGTGGGCTGCTACCAGGTCGAGGGGTGCGGAATCAGGCTGTTCGAACGGATCGAGGGCGACTGGCATGCCATCATCGGGCTGCCGCTCCTCGCCGTGCTCAACGAACTTGACGCGAGGGGGGCGCTCGGCCCGTGGGACTGACCGGAAGTGCGCGCGTCGCCGGCGTCATGGGCTGGCCAGTGGCCCATTCGCGATCCCCTCTCCTGCACGGCCATTGGCTCGAGACCTGCGGTATCGACGGCGCCTATGTGCCCCTTGCAGTGCCGCCGCACCGTTTCGAGGCCGCCTTCAGGGCCCTGCCGTTTCTCGGCTTCAGGGGCTGCAACGTGACCTTGCCGCACAAGGAGAAGGCCCTGGCGCTCGCCGACAGCGCTGACGATCTCTCAAGGCGGATCGGCGCTGCCAACACGATTGTCGTCGCCGATGACGGCTCTCTCGCGGCGACCAACACGGATGCCTTCGGGTTCCTCGAGAACCTGAAGAGCCGGGCCCCCGGGTGGCGGCGAGACCGGCCAGCCCTGGTGCTGGGAGCTGGTGGATCGGCTCGCGCCGTCGTCGTTGCCCTCCTCGATGAGGGCGTCCGGGAGGTGCGTATCGCCAACCGGACCCTCGAGCGCGCCCTGGCGCTCGTCGAACGCTTCGGGCCTTCGGTGACGGCCGTGCCCTGGGATGAACGGACCTCAGCTGGCGACGGCGTTCATCTGGTGGTCAACACCACCCAGCTCGGCATGACCGGACAACCGGAACTCGATTTCGCACTCGATGGCCTGGAAGGCGAGGCGGTGGTCTGCGATCTCGTCTACGCGCCGCTCGTCACGGATCTGCTGCACCGCGCCCGGCAGCGCGGACACGTCACGGTCGATGGCCTCGGCATGCTGCTCCACCAGGCGCGGCCCGGATTTGCCGCATGGTTCGGCGTCGATCCAACCGTGACAGAGGCCCTTCGCTCCATCGTGTCACAGGGACTGTGATGCGGCCGACCCCACGGGACGTTGCGGGGGCCTCCTCGCAGTGCATGCGATCATCCGGAACTGCCATGAGGGCTGAGGCTCTCTCGACTGGCGCAGACCACGTCGTGGGATAGATACGCCGTTCAGGCTCGCGAAGACACCGGCCAGCCTGAGGGTGCCTCCGCCTTGTTCCGGTCCTCGGGCGTGTCCATGGCGAACATGTCCTCGAGCGCATAGATCGTCTTCTGCGGTATCCGTTCGACGGGGTAGTAGCGGCTGATGATGTCAAGTGCGGCATCAGGCTCAGTGAGGTTGAGGTAACGCAGGAGAAAGCGCACTTCGTCGATGT
>JAJEBJ010000186.1 GCA_022822575.1 Alphaproteobacteria bacterium
GGTGATGCTGGAGTACGACATCGGCTCGTCGCGGGGCGGAACACCATCGCGTCCGGCCCTGTTCCTGAGACCTGGCGAACGTCCGATCGTCGGCGGAGGCGATCAGGTCAATGATGCGCTTTTGGTCGGCAACGCTCTCGTTTCCGGTCACGGCTGGACGATGGGTGCCGGCCAACGCAGGGTCCTCTCACAGGCGTACCTGGCGCAGCCGGACGATACGCGCATGGATTCGTTCGGAGTGTTCCCGTCCCGCTCACGTGACATCCGTCTGGCGATCATGGGGTTCAGAACCCGCCGGCAGGTCGAGACCTATCTGGACAATGTGGGGTGGCCGGGAGACGCAGAAATCGTCGATGCGGTCATCGCACGCTTCATGGAACGCGTGAACATCGCGAGAACGGGAGTGAACATCGATGTGACGGATGAGGGGCCTGGACCCGCCCTCGGCCTGACGCTGATTGTCAGGCAGCGATACACCAAGGATTCACGGTACTGGCTCGATGGCCTGACCGACTGGGCGCCGTTCCTGGATGCCCTGAGCCACGAGGACATTGTCGTGCCCGGCAAGCTGGACGCGCTTGCAGGCTGGGTCACGAAACCGGAACCCCTGTTTGCGCGGTCCGGACGCTACGTGCTGTTGCGAGGCATCCACCATATCAAGCTGGTCATTTCGGAGAACCGGCTCAGCAAGGCCAAGGCCTATGTCTTCATGGTGCTGTCGGGAGCCGTGTCCTTCTGAGGCCGGACATGAACGATCCCCCGGCTCAAGGAGAGCCGGGGGACCGAATCCTTGCTGACGTGCGCCGTCACGGCGCACCATCAACGATTGTTACCAGCAGCAGCAAAGACCGGCAGAGACCGCCTCGAGCTGTTCTTCGGTAATGTTGGGGTCAGGTGGCAGCGCGACGTGCACGGTCTGCATGTCGCTCTGATGGATCTTGATGTTCATCGAATCGGGAATCGTGATTCCGAGTTCGGTGCTGATGGCGCTTTTCGGATCTGCAAGAAGCTGCTGCCGGAAATCGGCATCAACAGCGGACCTGTCGATAATCTGCTGCAACATCTCGTTGCCGTTTCTCATAGCGACTCTCCATTGATCTTCTTCAGGTGTGCTGAACACCCGTCAGGAAAAGTTACAGACCAGATTGGCCGGGTCAAGCGATTCCTGTTGCTGTGGACTTCCCGCTCGTGTCGTGGTCGCGGTCCAGTGTCCGCAACAGTGCGGGGAGCAGCGTCAGGTCGGCAACGAGCGCAAAGGCGATGATCAACGCCGTCAGGATTCCCACCTGTGCGGTGGGAATGAACGGAGAGAAGGCAAAGATCAGGAATCCTGCCACCAGGACGAGCGTTGTCGTGAAGACGGCCCGGCCAGCGGTGTCAAAGGCGTAGTGCACGGACTCCCCGGCATCCTTGCCATGGTCCAGGCGCGCCCTTCGGTACTTGGCAAGAAAGTGCACGGTATCGTCGACGACGATGCCGACGGTCATGGCCACGACGACGGACAGCGACAGTCCCACCTGACCCACCGTCAATCCCCAGACACCGAATCCCAGCACGGCTGGTAGCAGGTTGGGAACGATGCTGATCAGGCCCAGGCGCAATGATCTGAGGGCGACGAGAAGAATGGCGGAAATGGCTAGCAGCACGACCATGGTTCCGATCAGCATGGCGCGGATGTTGCGTTGACCGATCCAGGCGAAGAGAACGGCCGGGCCGGTGCTGTTGACGCCGGTCACGTTGGATGCGTTGTCCCTCAACCAGGATCTCGCCCGCGCATTCACTTCAAGCACCTCCTGCGACCCGAGGGACCGGGCCTGAACCGATACACGCGTGGCCGATTTCGACCAGTCGACCTGGTTGTTGAGGTCCAGACCCTGGGGCAGGGAGAGCTCGTAGAGCAGCAGGTACTGTGCCGCGAGTTCCCTGCTTTCGGGGAGACGGTAGGCATCGGGATCGTCGCCGTGCATGGTCTGGTTGAGACGCCGGAAGGTATCGGTAATGACCGCCACGTGGCCTACCCCGGGCTGCGTGCGGTACCAGTCCGCGAATTGGGCGACATCGGCGAGAAACGCCGGGTCCGTGACACCCCCCTCGTCGGGTGCTTCCAGTGAGTACTCGAGCAAGGTGTTGCCGCTCAGCCGCTCGTCCATGAAGTCCGTGTCCTGGCGGAACTCGACACTCTCGTCGAAGAAGTGGACGAGAACATCGTTGAGCTCGTTTCGTGGGATCGCGAGGACCATCGCCATGACGAATACGGCCCATCCAAGGATGATCGGCTTTCTGTGTTTCAGCACGAAGTCGGCCAGCTGGAACATCGTCGGCCCCGGCAGTCGCCTTTCCTTCGGCGCTCGAAGAGGGAGCAGTGACAGCATGGCCGGAAGAAAGGTCACGGACAGGATGAAGGATGTCACAATGCCGATGGCGACAAAGCATCCGAGCTGGCGATAGGGGGGCACCTCGGAAAAGTTCATGCCCAGGAAACCAAGAGCGGTCGTGAGACTCGCCAGAAAGATCGGGTGCAGGTTGACTTTGATGGCTTCGACGATGGCATCGTGCCTGGAATCGCCGGCGCGCAGGCGTTGCTGCAGGGCGACGAGCAGGTGAATGCAGTTGGCCACGACGATCATCAGCACGATGGTTGGCGCAGGGGCGATGGGCGGGGAAAACTCCAGGCCGATCCAGGCCCCCAGGCCCATGGAAGCAAGTATGGAAAAGATGATGACAAGGCCGGTGACCAGCACCCCTGGCCAGCCCCGGATGAGAATGCCGAGAATCACGGCCATGAGAAGGAGGCTGGCCGGCAGGAAAATCATCTGGCTTTCAACCGAAGCCTCGAGAAAGGTCTGGTTGACCATCACCGTACCGACGATGCGAAGGTCCACGCCGGGGAAACGCGTCTCTGCCTCGGCGGCGATCGTGCGGGCGAATTCCGCCACTTCGGCCACGGCCTCCAGCTGGTCGCCTTCGGGCATTTCCAGGGTGACGTTGACAACACTGACATCGCCGTTGCGGGCCAGCATGCTTCCGGCGATACGCGGATCGGCGAGTGCAGTGTCACGGATGCGCGAGAGTGCTTCAGCCCGCGTCAGATCCTGGGGATCAACCAGGTCCCGTACAACGAGATCATCGCCCTCGGCCGTCGTGTACTGGAAGTTGGCAAGGGAGTCGACGCGCCGTGACCTCGGTGTCTGCCAGGCAGCTTCGGTCAGCCAAAGGGCGGCAGAGAGTGCCTCGCCAGATGTCGCGTTGCCATCGTCGGGAACAATCAGGAAGACGACGTTCTCGTTCTTGCCATAGGTATCTTCAAGCTCTTCCAGCGCCAGGAGCTGCGGATTGTCGTCATCGAAGAAGATGCGGTAATCGGCGGAGAACTCCAGCAGGGCCATGCCGGCGGAGGCGAGAGCGACCAGAAGGGGAGTGATGAGGATGACCAGCCAGCGATTGGCGAGCACCCGTTCCGCATAGCGTTCAGCCGTCATGTGGCGTCTTTCCACGAAAGGCCCTGCTGCCTCACCACAGCGCCGGGCGCGACCACGGTCAACCCTCGCGGACGGATCGTCTGAAACGGGTCGTCATGGGGAAAGGCACTCACCGGGGCAGGTCGCGGGGCAAGGTTGGGCTTGCCTGCAAGCCATGTCAACGGCTCGCTTGCCCGGTCAGGCGATCTGGCGTCTGACCAGATTCCGGAATTCCCCGTTGATGTCCATGAGTTCACTGAATGAGCCGCTCTCCACGATCTTTCCGGCTTTCAGCACATGGATGCAGTCAGCCTGTTCCAGGGTGGACAGCCGGTGTGCGATGACGATTCTCGTGGTGGTCAGAAGGGCGAGATTCTGCATGACCTCGGCCTGACTGTCGTTGTCAAGCCAGTTGGTTGCCTCGTCGAGGAGCATGATTCGCCGATTGCCGACCAGGGACCGGGCAATGGTGACCCGCTGGCTCTCGCCGCCCGACAGAACCGAACCGCTGCCCCCGACCATCGTCATCATTCCCATGGGCATGGCCTTGATGTCGCGTTCCAATCCGGCCGCCCGGGCAGCTTCCCAGACCTCTTCGGGTCCTACCCCCTCGTGGTGTGCGACAATGTTGTCCCAGATGTCCTGGGGGTGGAGCCGCACCGCCTGGGGCACGGTGCCTATCTTGCGGCGCACCTGCTTGAGATTGAGGTGCTTGAGGTCACGTCCGTCGTAGTAGACGGCCCCGGACGTTGGCTGGTCGATACCGAGGGCCAGATGGAAGAGAGTGCTCTTTCCGGCTCCGGATTCACCGGCGATCGCGACGAATTCGCCGGGGCGGATGTGGATTGTGACATCATCGAGAACCAGGGGACCTTCGGGTTCGTATCGAAACGATACATGGTCGAACAGGACCTCACCGCCAAGCCGTTCAACCAGCGCGCCTTCTTCACCGGATTCAGGCACCGCGGCAAGCAGGGAGCGCATCTGCCCGAAGGCAGGCAACAGGGCAGCAACAGCGCCGACCGATTCGCCCAGTCGGGACACAGCCGCCTGAAACGTGATGAACACCGTGTAGACGACGAGGAAATCGCCTACCGGAAGGGACCGCGTTCCGGGAGCGGCCACCGCAATGAGCAGCACCGCTCCGGCGAGAAAGGGGAGAGCGGCGCCAAAGGCACGGGAATGTTCCTCAATTTCCTGAACTTCGAGCTCCGCGCGCTTTTGCTGGCGGTAGTCTCTGGCCCATATGGCGAAGGCCGATCCTTCCGCACTTTCCACACGCAGCTTGGCGATGCCCTCCACGATCTGGAACAGACGTCCGGTCACGCGCCGGGCTGCGCTGATCATGCGTCCCTGGGGAGCGATCTGGCTCAGCCCCAGGGCCACGGTCACAAGAAGCGAAAGGAGGCTGAACGCGAGAACAACCAGGCCGAGAGAGGTGTCATAGAAGAAGATGACACCAAGGACCGGAGCGAAGAACAGGATTGACAGCAGACTGTCGGCAACGACTCCCTGCAGACCGTCGCGAACACTCTGGAATGTCATTCCCGACATCGCCAGATCGCCGGTTGGCTGGCGGCGCAGGACACCGGGCGGAAGGCGCATGAGACGGTCCCAGAATGCCGCCTCGACCCGCGATGCCGAACGTCCTTCCAGGCGCATCATCACCGTGCCTTGCAGCAGGTGAAGCAATGCGCCGAGAAGACCGAACGCTGCCAGTGCCACGGCCACGACATAGAGGGTGCCGACGCTTCCGCCAGCCATGGCCTGGTGAGCCACAAAACCGAGTGCCAGAGCGGGCAACAGCTTGACTAGGCCGCCCAACAG
>JAJEBJ010000368.1 GCA_022822575.1 Alphaproteobacteria bacterium
CAGGGCAACCGCTGCGTTCTTCGATGAGTACGACCTGTTGCTCACGCCAACCAGCACCGACACCGCACCGGTGCATGGAACCCACGATCCGGGCCGGACAGACTTGAACGCCCGGCAATGGACTGAACTGATTCATCGCCATGACTCCTTTCTTCCGCTGGCCAACATTACTGGACAACCTGCGATCACCTTGCCCGCCGCTCTTTCCAAGAGCGCGCTTCCAATAGGTGTGCAGTTGATGGCGCGGTTGGGAGATGAGGCAACACTTTTCGCCGTTGGCGGTCAGATGGAGCGGGAGCGGCCATGGGCTCACTGGCGACCGCCGATTCACGCGTCAAACTTTCAACCGCCCCAATCGTGAAGTGTTCCAGGCGCGGACGGGCCACGGTTCAGCAGCATTCTCTGAGCAGCCAGCCCGTCAACGCCGGCGTTGTGGCATTCTCTTCTTCCGAATGCAGGCATCGCCTTCTTGAGTTCCATCGTGAAAGGAGCCTGTCAACACATCAATGGGAACACCCGCCGTCGCGTAGTTGCAATCATAGAATCGATGGTGAAGCTGATGATAGAACGAGCCGGTGACGAATCGATTCTTTCCGCCAGCCAGAATTCCAGCGTAACCGCTGTGTGACACGGCCGGGGCCAGCGCCAGCCAATAGAGATGAAACAGCAAGTGAACGGGGTGAGTCGGAAGCACCACGTGAATCAACAACGACGTGAAATAGACTGCATGTTCCAGGGGATGCATTGAAATTCCGGACCAGGGTCCGGTGTTCGAGTTTCTGTGATGCACTGCATGCGCCATGCGATACATGGGTGGCCAATGCAGCGCTCGATGGACGAAGTAGAAGTGCAGATCGTGGAACATGGCAAGAAGCGGGAACAACAACACGAACCAGACCGGGTTGTCGTTCCAGGTGAGCATTGGGATTTGGCCATTGGCGTAACCCCACATCATCACGCATTCCCACACGGTCCAGAACGTGACACCGCTCGCAAGCGTCCAGAAGATGTTGTCGAACACCTGATTGTTGAATGTAAATCGCCTGTGGTCGGTCTCGAAATGCCGTGGATCGAACTTCAGCTCATCGGCCTGTCTCCTGAAGGTGTACAGATAGAGATGCAAACCTCCGGCAACGGCGGTCATCAGGCATAGATTTCGGATATGGGTCTCGAGCAACCAGGCGAACTCGAACTCCTGATACGAAGATATGGGTGCCTGGAGCGTGGTCCAGAGCACGACAGCGAGCAACGCAAGACACGATGACGTCGAGACGGCAAGCCAGGACCTGGCGTACCACTGGGACAATGCCAAGGGTCTCGGCGGCCATGTGAAGAGTGGCGCGCGGGCGACGGGAAGCTCAGGCTGATGATTCCAGATGCGGCCTTCTGACCGGTAATCCGAAGAATCTGATCCCATTCCCACACCTCCGGAAACTGACAATCGTCAGAATCCGACTACATCACATAACCGGGATCTTGTCATCCCCTGGGTGCCTGGTTTCATCGGTTCGCACGCGCGCAGAGTTCCCTCAAGACCGTGAATTGGAACTACAAAAATTCACGAAATCTGCCGGCATGCACAGGAACACGTGCCTGCGAACACGATTTCCGGTGTCGACGCAGACCGGCTGGGCCCCGAGATCGGTTTCATGCGACAGGCGTCTTTCGGTAACCGGCCCGATATCCGGGCTCGCGTCCTGGGCGACGGCGGCGGTCAGAGCCAGTCAGGGTTCACGGCTGTCATCCCGGTGCAGCAGGTGCTCGAAGCCAAGCCGATGATAGGTGCCAGGAACAACCATGACATGACCGTGGGTCCGTGAGCGCTCGACAGTCAGGAGATTGCCTGCGTCACCGACAGCGGCCTTGATCACGGTACTGAAGTTCTTGATGACATCGTCGTGGAGCAAGGAGAGGTCTCCGTGCAAGGGAGCACCATGGGCCTTCCGGTCCGGTTGGCCCACGTTCGACGTTGAAGGTCATGTGGCGTGTTGGAACCATCATTCCTTTGTGCACATCCCCAAACACTTGCACTTCCCGGTCTCATCCGCTGATCAGGCTGGTTGGGTCCGGTGATGTTTCGAGCAGATTGTGAAAGCATGATACCGACCGTCCCTTGCCGACCAGTTCAAGGGAGGGTGATGTCCCGGTGCAGTGCGCCGTGGCCCTTCCGCAGCGTGGATGAAACGCGCAACCCGATGGAGGGTTGAGCGGGCTCGGGACCTCGCCTCCCAGCGGCTTGAGACGCTCTCGCTGAGCCGGGTCCGGAATCGGAATCGAATCAAGAAGGGCACGCGTGTAGGGGTGGGCCGGACGCGCGAACACCTCGGATGTTCGGCCAGCCTCTACAATCCTCCCAAGATACATGACAAGCACGCGATCAGCGATGCACTCGACAGTTGCGAGATCGTGAGAAATGTAAAGAAAGCTCAGACCCCTGCTCGTCTGGAGTTCGCGAAGGAGATTGAGAACCTGAGCCTGGACCGAAACATCCAGGGCTGCTGTCGGTTCGTCAAGAATGAGAAGTCTAGGTTCCAGGGCGAGAGCACGTGCCACAGCAATTCTCTGTCGCTGACCGCCGGAAAACTCGTGAGGAAATCGGCTCATGTGTTCCGGGCCAAGACCAACGGAACGAAGGTATCCTGCAATCCGCTCCTCTCGTTCCCGTCGAGAAACATCGAATGCGGTTCGGATAGGTTCTCCAACCACGTCGCGAATTCGCATACGAGGATTGAGGGACGCATAGGGGTTTTGAAAGACGATGCTCAGCTGACGCCGCATCGCGTTGGCCTCCCTGGGAGACAAGAGGTCAAGGTCCTTGCCATCAAACACGACCCTTCCTCCGTCTTGATCAATCAGGCGCAGCAGGGCCAGGGCAATCGTGCTCTTTCCACATCCCGATTCGCCTACCAGTGCAACTGTCTCGCCTTCAGAGATCTCGAAGCTGACATTGTCCACTGCCCGTATGCTTCCGTGCCTCGTCTTGTAGGTCTTCTGCAGGTCTTCCACGGACAGCAGAGTGCTGCGCGAATCAGGCACTCGTGCCTGTTTCGCGACGTCAAGCATGTTCCTGTGCCAAGTGGCAGGCAACGGTATGGTTGTCGCCGAGCGTTACCGTCCGAGGCGAGACTTTCCGGCACAATTCGTTGGCATAGGTGCATCGCGGATGGAATGCACAGCCTTCCGGTGGCGCTCGCATATCGGGAACCTGTCCAGGAATTGCCTCAAGATCTTCCTTGCCGCGACCGAGTCGGGGGGCTGTCTGCACCAGCTTTTGTGTGTAGGGGTGGGCCGGGCGCCGGAACAGGTCACCGGGAGAGCCGGTCTCAACGATGCGCCCGGCGTACATGACGATAACGCGATCGCACAGAGATGCGACGACCCCCTGGTCGTGAGTGATGAACAGGACGGTCAGTCCCCGTGATTGTGCCAGATCTCGAATCAGCACGATGATCTGCCCTTGAATTGTTACATCGAGTGCCGTGGTTGGTTCGTCGGCAATCAAGATGAGCGGCTCACAGGAAATGGCCATAGCCACCATGACCCGCTGCAACTGCCCACCGGACAACTGGTGGGGGTACTTGCTCAACACGACCTGAGGGTCGGGCAGTCGGACCGATTGAAGCGCATCGACAGCAACCTGCCGCGCCTCGCTCCTGCTCGACGTCCGGTGGATGCAAATCACATCCGTCATCTGTCTTCCGATCGTGAAGAACGGATTGAGCGCCTTCCCCGGATTTTGAAAGATCATGGCGACCTTGCCGCCACGGAGCTTCGAAAGGGACTGTCGGGAGGCTCCAATGATCTCTTCACCATCGACGATGATGCTCCCGCGGACTTGTCCTGGCGCCGGCACCAGTCCAAGACATGACAGGGCTGTGACGGACTTGCCGCATCCCGACTCCCCGATAAGACCCAGGATCTCACCCGAACTCAATTCCAAGTCGCATCCGCGAACGGCCTGAACATTGCGAACAAGGTCGGGAAACTCGACCCGAAGGTCGCGTATCTTGAGGATGACGTCGTTCACCGGAATTCTTGGAATCTGGGATCGAGAATATCCCTGATCCCGTCTCCGACGAGATTGATGGAAAGAACCGTGACGAAGATCGCCAGTCCAGGAAAGGTCACGGTCCACCAGAACTCGAGGAAATTGGTTCGTGAGGCCGCTGCCATCAAGCCCCATTCGATCTCCGGCGGCTGCGCTCCGATACCGATGAAGCTCAGGGACGCAGCTGCCAGAATGGTGTATCCGAAGTCCAATGATCCCTGAACCACGACAGGGGTCATACAATTGGGCAGGGCGTGGCGCAGCATGACCCTTGCATGACCCACTCCCATGGCTCGTGCCGCCATGACGTATGGTTCGCTCTTCACTCGCATGACAGCGCCGCGCATGATGCGCGCGTACCAGGGAAACCAGGACACCGCGAGCGCGATCATGGCGTTGTCGAGCCCGACGCCGATGGCCGCAGTGATTGCGATAGGGAGCAAGAGAGGAGGAAAGGCGAGAAAGACGTCACTCAGGCGCATGAGCGCTGTGTCGAGACGCCCTCCGAAGTAACCTGCGAGCAAGCCAATGGGCAGGCCCAGCGCAATCGCCATCACCGTGACCATCAACCCAACCATGAGCGACGTACGTGCGCCATAGAGAACCCTGGAGAAGATATCGCGCCCCAACTCGTCGTTGCCCATCCAGTGATCCGGTCCCGGAGCGGCCAGTTTGACAGAGAAATCGATCGCAACGGGGTCGTAGGGCGCAATGTATGGCGCCAGAACTGCCAGGATGATGATTGACCCAAAGACGGTGGCGCCAGCGACAAACAACTGGTGACCTGAAAGAAAATGTCGCAGTGACAACGTCCATGATGGGCGAAGATCATGCTGCGGCCATGAGGCGTTGCACGGCGCACTCATGGCGAGGCAAGCCTCGGATCGGCTATGAAGTAAAGAAGATCAACCACAAGGTTGATGACGAGATAGACTGTAGCAAGGAAAAGTGTGACGCCGATCGTTCCAGGGAAATCGCTGCGGGTGATTGAACGAACCACATAACCTCCCAACCCAGGCCAATCGAACACAAACTCCACCACCACACTACCCCCCAGAAGAACGCCGAATGTGAGCCCAACAATTGTCATCAGCGGGATCAGCGTGGCCTTGAGCGCATAACGGTAGTGAACATGTTGTGCTGGAATCCCGTAGGCGAATGCAGTGCGCACGTAATCTTCCTGCAAAACCTCCATCATCATGTTTCGGGTCGTGCGTGTGACAAGAGGCAGCGTTGCGAGTGTCAACGTCAACATCGGCAGCACGATGTGCGCAGCTGCGCTGAAAAAGGCAGTCGACGATCCGGCCAAGAGCGTATCGACAAGATAGAACCCGGTGACGGTTTCGAAGGGATGATCGAGAAGCACCAGGCTGCCGATCCGCCCTTGCAGTGGCAGCCAACCGAGACCGCCGTAAAGCAGCATCTGGAGCAGGATGCCAACCATGAACACGGGAAGCGCAACCCCGGCGATGGAGATGCTTCGCGTTACATGATCAACAATCGTATTGCTCCGTACGGCGGAGATTACGCCCACCGGGACGCCCACCAGGACAACCGTAATGATCGCAAGAACGGTCAACTCCAGGGTGGCGGTCGAGCGGATCGCAATATCCGTGATCACGGGTTGCTTGGTATGCAGGCTGATCCCGAAGTCACCCTGGATCGCGTCACCCAGGAAGTGCAGGTACTGGATGTGCAGTGGCAGATCGAGGCCGAGCGCCGCGCGCGCGGCCTCGATCTGCTCTTGATTGGGCCGGTAGCCGATCATCAGCTCAACCGGTGAACCGGGAAGAACCCGTCCTAGAACAAAGGTAATGGTGACAACGCCGATCAGCGTCAGAATCAGCAGAAGGATTCTATGCGCAACGTAGCGGTACACCTGAACTCAAGCCGAACTGGTTGTCACATCCTCTTCAGATTGTGGAAAAAGACGGTTTCGTAAGCAGGTGAGAAGCTCACGCCGTCGATTTCGGATCGGTAGACGACCGTACGCTTCAGGTCGACCAGGGGAATTGATGCGACCTCGTCGTGGACAACCTTCTGGGCATTCAAGTACAGTTCGGTTGCCTGTTCCCTGTCCGATGCCTCAAGCGCGAGAGCTTCATCAAGATAGGCATCGAACGTTGGATTCTTGAAGTACGAGAAGTTGAACACGACGGGATCTTCAGTGCGGTACTCCAGCAGCAGCCACGATCCTGGTGTGGCGTAGTCTGGCCAGAACTGCAAGGCGAAGAGATGGGCGGCTGTCGACTGCATCTTTTGCTTGTCCCAGAGTACGCCCCATTCTCCGGTCTGAATCTCGATGCTGACCCCGGCTGCAGCTGCAAGAGCCTGGAACAATTCAGCAACCTGCCGAATCTCCTGGCGTCCCGTGTAGACGTAATAGGTAACCTTCCAATCAGTCTCGGGAACTCCGGATTCCTCGAGAAGCTGACGGGCGCGAGCCGGATCGTAGCCGGGCACGTCGAACTTCGCGGCACCCCACATTGACTGTGGCACAGGTGCGTGAGCGACCGATGCGTAGCCGCTGAAAATCTGACTGGCGATGGCCTCGTAATCAATGAGATAGCGCAGGGCCTGCCGGAATTTCAGGTTGTCCGTCGGGTACTTTCCGGTGTTGATGGCCATCGGAAGGTTAATCCAGCTGTCAAACACTCCGACGCTAATCCCCTCTTCCTGACTCAACACTCCGAGCATGTCGGCTGGGGCCGTCGACATGATCAAGTCTGCCTCGCCAGAGCGCACCATCTGGATCTGTGTGGAGACTTCTTCAACGATTCGGAAGATTACCCGGTCAAATTCATCACCGTCCCAGCCACCCCAGTACTCCGGGAAGCGCTCGAGAACGACCTGCTGACCACGCACCCACTGCGTAACCTGGTACGGTCCGGTTCCAGCTGCATTGCCTTCCATGAACCAGTCGGTTCCCATCTCGGCAGCCTTGGGGGAATAGACGAAGGCACCGTACTGGGCGCTTGCGATCAGGTCGATTGAGGTCGGCGCACTGGTCTCGATGACAAGGGTGTAGTCGTCCGTTGCGGCAATGTCGGTTACGGAGGCCCAGTTGTAGGCACCGCCCATTCCCATCTCGATGGTTCTGTCGAATGACTGCTTGACGGCATCCGCTGTCAAGGGGGTTCCATCGTGGAACATGACTCCTTCGCGGATCTTGAACTCCCATGTCAGTCCGTCGTCGCTGACACTCCAGGAGGTCGACAGACGCGGGAGAATGTCCCCGGTTTCCGCATCGTAATGGACAAGAGTATCGTATACGTTGAGCAGTGTCTGGACTTCGTTGGAATAGACGATCGCAGGATCCCAATCCTTGACGTCAAACGAAGTGACCGCAGTCAGGGTCCTGGAATCAGCCAAAGCTCCAGAAACGGCACCGATCGCGACCAGGACCGTGCACGATACCGCACCGAGAAACGCTCGAATTTGCCACATCACCAATCCCCTCCCAAAGATGCCAGTTATCATATGGCTCTTGGATTGCCTGAGCAACACGAGCAACGGCATGCAGCGCATTGGTGTTCGAGGGGTGCCCCGCTCACCTTTCACCAGGCCAGACAGACGATGTCGGCGCCCAGGACCGCATGCTTGATGCCGACCGCTCCGTGCCCTGTGTGACCACGCCCGAGGGCGTCGCGACCGCCGAAATCCTGCTCGCCCAGAATGTCGTTTGCGTTGTGACGTGTCCCGCGGACCAGGCGGTTATGGTCATGATGCTCATGGAATGCCCGCTCCATCCGCGGGTGGGTCGTTCGTGTTTCGCTGATTCGGAGGGAACGGACGACCGCGACACGCCCTGGCATCCCTACAAGTTGCACGTCCAACGGCCGCTCTTTTGGAAACGCCAGCTCCTTCTCCAATCTGTGAGATGGCAATTCCATGGATCTCTGGCAGGGCGATCTCCACCCATGGCTCGATCCTGAATGACAGACCACTCGTGAGGCCGTCGTGCCGCGCAGGATGCCGTTCCTGGGGTTCCGCCTGGGCCATCAGTTCCTTTCCCAGGCACTCGGCAGTCGAGCTGGAAATCGGCATCCTCGAGGTGGAGCTTGAACCGGCCGGTCTCGCGAGCCCCCTTTTCAGGTACCTCCCGGCGGTTCACCGCACCCTGCAGCGGCATGGCGCGGAAGTCCGTGGTGTCCCGCCTCAGACCCGGGTGCTGGCGAAGTCCGGCGCCTGTGCGACGCAGGCGCGCGGATACGGCGATCACGCCTTCAGTATCCAGTACCACATCGAGATTACCTCCGAGACGGTGAGCCAGTGGGCCAGGGTGCCGGCCTACAAGCGTGCCCTCGAGGACAATCTCGGCGCCGGAGCCCTGCCGCGGCTCGAGGCCGATGCCGCCGCCGCG